>JAAFID010000032.1 GCA_013297765.1 Cytophagales bacterium
CAACCTAGAAGTAAATCAAAAAATATCCAATAAGTTTAAAGTAGTCTTATCCTATTATTACATCATGTTGAATAATAATTTCTTATTTCTAACCTTGTCAGAGAAACCCGAAAAAGTGCATTCTCATACTGGCATTGCAGACATAAGTTACAAATTTGCTGCTAGAAAAATGTTGCGTGTAGAGTTGCAACACTTAAGCACAAAACAAGATTATGGCAACTGGGCTATGGTGTTGGCCGAGCTTACGCTAAGCCACGCTTGGTCGTTTTCGTTAATGGACGAATATAATTACGGAAACGAGGAAAGTTACAAACGCATACATTACTTCTCGGGCAACATTGCCTTTACCAAAGGTACTACCAGAATATCTATGGCCTATGGCAAACGCCGCCAAGGTTTGCTATGCGTTGGTGGTGTGTGCAGACAAGTACCCGCCACCAATGGATTTACTTTAAATTTATCAAGCAGTTTTTAAATAAATATTATTATGAAAAAGAAAAAAATTGTGCGCTATACCTCAATAGTCTTTTTAGCTATTAGTAGTTTGTTTAGCTGTGATATAATTAAAAAAGAACAGGTTTATGAACAAGGGTCAACTCCTATTCCCATAAATCCAGCAGATAGTGCAAAGCCAGATAGAAAAGTATTTCTTGAAATATTTACAGGCTATAAATGTACCAATTGCCCAGCACAAACAAAAGAAGGTTTAGAAGGATTAGCAGCTTCAAAGCTGAGCGAGAAAACTGTAATTATGAAAATTCATCAAGGTTTTTTTGCCAAGCCATCAGGAAGCAAGTTTAAACTTGATTTTCAAACTCAAGTTGGCAATACTTTAGGGACGAAATTTGCTATTCTAGGTTATCCTACTGGTATAGTAGATAGAAAACAATTTAATAGTTCATACAGTGTAAGTCCTTCAGATTGGAGGAGTAAAGTTGGATTAGTACCCACCAAGGCAGATGTAGACATTAAAATAAGCAAAGTTTACGATGCCACAGGCCGAAATTTAAAGATATCAATTGTTTCATCATTATATTCCAATACAATAAACAAATTGAATGCTTCTGCTTACATAGTTGAAGATAGTATCTCTTATTGGCAAGTTGATGACGGCGTAGACATACCAAACTTTATACATCGCCACGTGCTTAGGGATGCTTTTAGTAGTGCAAATGGTGAGGATTTATTTGCCGCAAACGCAACGAAAGGCATAAAAGCAAGTAAGGAATTTACCCCTTACACATTGAAACCAGAGTGGAATGATAAGCACTGCGAGATAATCGTAATTATTACTGATGCAGTTACTGGTGAAGTATTGCAAGTCGAAGAGGCGAAAGTAATAGAATAAAAAACAATTATTATAGAAGGCAAAATGAATAATTATTTTAATAAGGGGTCATTTATAGGACTTATTGTTACTGCAAGTATATTAGGCTGTAATAAAAAAAATATTGAAAAGCCTGTAATCGATTTACCTGATGTTATAGAAAAGCCTACTAAGAAAGTTTTTTTAGAAATATTTACTGGATATCGATGCGTCAATTGCCCCAAGCAGATTAACTCAGGTGTAGGAAGTTTGGTAGCTGCTAATTTAGAAGGTAAAACAGTTACTATGTATGTACATCAAAGTATCTTTGCTAGACCAGCAGGCAATAAGTTTAAAGTGGATTTTCAAACAAATATAGGAGATTCCTTATCAAAAAAATATTCTGTGATGGGATTACCATCTGCACTTGTAGATAGAAAAATACAAAATGACACTTTTGCACAATCAGTTCAAAAATGGGCGACCATAATATCACAATCTGCTCTAAAATCTGATGTATATTTAAAAATATCAAAAGTATATGATGCCAGTAATCGTAACATAAAAATATCAATTAGTTCCTCGCTTTATGAGAATACAATAAACAAATTGAATGCTTCTGCTTACATAGTTGAAGATAGTATCTCGTATTGGCAAGTTGATGATGGCGTAGTAATACCAAACTTTATACATCGCCACGTGCTTAGGGATGCTTTTAGTAGTGCTAATGGCAATGATTTATTTGCCGCAAACGCAACGAAAGGCATAAAAGCAAGTAAGGAATTTACCCCTTATACATTGAAACCAGAGTGGAATGATAAGCACTGCGAGATAATCGTAATTATTACCGATGCGGTTACTGGTGAAGTATTGCAGGTAGAAGAGGCGAAGGTAACAGAATAGTTTCCTGATTTACAACAAACTATTGCATGAATTATCATCTAAAAATTAAATAAAAAAAATTTTTGAAGTATAAAATTATTGCTCACACTTATTTATGAAAAAAATCATTTTCGCATTATCCATTGCTTTGATAGGTTCATACACTGCAGCTACTGCTCAAAATTATACCAAACTTTCAGCAACAGAATGTTATAACCTGTGCATAGCAGAAAAATCGAATCCCAATTTTATCATCATCGACATTCGCACTGCTGATGAATACAAGGCTGGGCATATTGCCAATGCACTGCAAATAGATTATTACCAAACAGATGCATTCTATGCTTACATTAGCAAACTAGATAAAAACAAAAAATATTTGATATACTGTGCCAGTGCTGGTAGAAGTGGTGCTGCAGTAGCCGAGTTTAAGAAACGCAACTACAATTTTGCCGACATGATAGAGCTAGACGGGGGGCTAAACAATTGGAAAAATAAAGGCTATCCTACAACGACCGAAATCACTGCGGTAAATTGGGGTTTCAATATAACAGCCATTACTTTGTCGCCAAATCCATGTAAAGAAAGTTTTAGTATATCTTGTGAGGAAAATTTCACATTGCAAATCATTGATATTATTGGCACAACAGTATTTTTTAAATCATACGAGAAAGGTGTAGCCACCGTAAGTACATCATTTGCTACCACTGGAATATACCAAGTAATGATTAAGACAAATAACTCTTTTAATATTAGCAAATTGATGATAGAATGAAAATATCTCAATCATTTGCCCAGCCTTGCCATATTCGATAATTTGCAGGAAAATGAGCAACTAAATCAATTTCACTTTCAAATATTCCATACATGGTAGAGCCGCTACCACTCATACTAGAGTACGTAGCACCCAAATGGTACAACTTATTTTTTATTTCTAAAAGCAATGGGTGAGCTACCAACAAATGATGCTCAAAATCATTGGTCAAATTTCCCTTCCAGTTCTTTATGGGCAACGCTCCAATATTTTTTAAGTCTTTAGAAGGTATTTGCGGCTGCACGCCACTGTAGGCTTCTTTGGTAGAGATAAACAAATCAGGGTAAATCAATACAAGATATTTTCCTTTAAGTGAAAAATCAATGTGCTCAAATTCATCGCCTTTGTTGATAGCTAGCGTAGGCCTATTTTCTATAAAAAAAGCACAGTCGCTACCAAATGGTTTTATAAGGTCTTGCATTTGATTATTTGACAATTTCAAATCAAACAAATCATTGAGCAATTTCATGGCAAATGCCCCATCGGCCGAGCCACCACCTAAACCTGCACCTATGGGAATATTTTTGTGTAGGTGAATTTTGACATTGGGCAAATCAAATTTTTGCTTCAACGAACGGTAAACTTTTACACAGAGATTGTCTTCAGCATTTCCTTGAATAAAAATTCCCGACTGAGTAAATTCAAATCCATCGGCAACTACCATTTCTAGTGCGTCGCACCATGCAACGGGATAAAAAATAGAAGCAAGATTGTGAAAGCCGTCTGCTCTTTTGCCTATGATTTGCAAACCCAAGTTAATTTTGGCATTAGGAAAACAAATCATAGAAGTAAGGGCTTATGTTGAGAGATTATTTTGGTAGGCTATTCTTGAACTCAGTATATTGTGATATTGGGTTTGGTAATGTCGTGTTGCAACCGAGTTCCTTTGCCTTTGCGTTGATATTCGCCACTCGATTGTCTGGGTTAGGGTGCGTACTCATAAATTCAGGTGTACGAGACCCACCTGCAGCAGATATTTTTTCAAAGAAACTTGCTGCACCGTTGCATTTGTAACTAGTTGCCGACAAATAGCCAACGGAGTTCTCATCGGCTTGTGTTTCGTGGCAACGACTGTATTTAAGTGAACTAAGTCCAGCAACAATTTGTGCCAATTGACCTTGACTTGCTTTGCCCAAAACAATATTCATCAGCATAGATATTCCATATTGCTGGGTCATGGTTTTGGCCGAATGACGTAAATCGGCATGAGCAATCTCATGACCCATTACTCCTGCAAAATCGTCTTCATTATCCAAATATTTAATAATACCTGTATAAACATAGATGTAGCCGCCCGGGGTACAAAAAGCATTAAGCACACTATCATTGTGTATAATTTTCACTTCCCAAGACAACTTATCTTTGTTACCAATTTTTCCAGAATTTTTGATGTTATTGGTGATTCTTTCTAGGTGGCTGTATGCCACGGGATATTGGGCTCTGGGCAATATGGGGTATTCGCTGGGTGTAGCTACTATTTGACTATCTATTTGTCTGCCTAAAATCAAATCGTCGCTAATGGAAGAAAAGGTAATATCTGGAAAACAACTGGTAGTAGGTACTGCTGCGTTTTCATTTTTTTTGCTGCACGACAGAACAAACGCTAGTAGCACTAAGCCTGTACTAACAGCTATTTTTATAGAATTGCGTTTCATGGTTAAATTATTTTTGAGAATGTGTAAATATAAAGTTTAAATGTGAAATCAGTCAAATTGCATTTCGGGAATTTCTCCTTCAATAATGAGCTTGCCTTCGGTAGCGTTTAATATAAAATCTGTGCCTACGTTGGGTGCTCGTTCTAATAATTGGAAACCACCTGTGGGCAACACCGCCAGCACGGCAAGGTCAGAAACTATTTTTTTTACGCAACCCAACCCTGTCAAGGGTAGCGTGCATTTTTTTAATAATTTTGATTTGCCATCTTTGCTGCAATGCTGCATGGCTACTATTATATTTTTTGCAGAAGCTACCAAATCCATGGCTCCGCCCATTCCTTTGACCATTTTTCCGGGTACTTTCCAGTTGGCTATATCACCATTTTCTGATACTTCCATGGCACCCAATATGGTCAAGTTAATTTTCCCACTTCTAATCATGGCAAAGCTATCGGCGGAGTTAAAAAGTGAAGCACCGACCTGCATCGTTATCGTTTGCTTACCCGCATTGATAAGGTCTGCATCTACTTCAGCTTCGTTAGGGAATGCACCCATCCCCAATAAACCATTTTCTGATTGCAGCACTACATTCATCGTTTCAGGGATGTAGTTTGCCACCAAAGTGGGGATGCCAATACCTAGATTTACATAAAATCCATCTTGTACTTCCTTGGCAATGCGTTGTGCTATTTGATATTTGGTCAGCATGGCTTTTAAGATTTGATGGTGCGGTTTTCTATTCTTTTCTCGTAATTTTTCCCTTCAAAAATGTGATGTACATATATTCCTGAAGTGTGTATTTGATTTGGGTCTAGTGTGCCTGCTGGTACTAGATGCTCTACCTCGGCAATGGTAATATTGCCCGCAGTCGCCATCATGGGGTTAAAGTTTCGAGCAGTACCTTTATAAATTAAGTTTCCGGCAGTGTCGCCTTTCCAAGCTTTGACCAATGCAAAATCGGCCTTGAGCCACGATTCCATAAGGTAAACTTTGCCATCAAATGTGCGGGTTTCTTTTCCTTCGGCTACCTCTGTGCCTACACCTGCTGGTGTGAAAAATGCTGGAATGCCTGCACCGCCAGCTCGTATTCGTTCGGCCAGTGTGCCTTGTGGCACTAGCTCTACTTGTAGCTCACCACTCAACATTTGCCTTTCAAATTCTTCGTTTTCGCCCACGTACGAAGAAATCATTTTCTTGATTTGCTTGGTCTGCAACAATAGCCCTAACCCAAAATCATCAATCCCTGCATTGTTAGAAATGCAAGTGAGTTCGCCAATACCTTTTTGTAATAATGCTGCAATACAATTTTCAGGAATACCGCACAGGCCAAAGCCACCCACCATGAGTACTGCTCCATTTGATATATTGGCTATGGCCTCATAGGCACTGGCTACTACTTTGTTTATCATAATATCTCGTGGTGGGAAAGTGCTTTATGGGCGGCTAATTTATCATGTTGTAATTGAGTTTTCAATTGATCTAAGCTTTCAAATCGCTGCTCGTTGCGTAATTTTTTTTCAAAGCTAATTTTAATTTCTTTACCATATAAATTTTCATTGAAATCCATAATATGTACTTCCAAATGGTGGGTACTGCCATCTACAGTGGGGCGATATCCTATATTCATCATGCCTTGATACTGCTTCCCCTCGTGCGTAACCCATACAGCATACACGCCATCAGGAGGAAGTATTTTATCGCTATGTGCCACTTGAATATTGGCAGTAGGGAATCCTATTTTTTGACCCAGCATTTGCCCATGTACCACCTTGCCAGTGATGTAAAATCGATGGCCTAATAGCTGGTTTGCAATCGCCATATTAGATTGGGCTATGGCATTGCGTATGCGTGAAGAGCTTATGGCTGCCTCATCTATATCTTGCCGAGAAATTTCTATCAGCCGCAAACCATATCGGCTAGCGTTGGTTTTTAAGTATTCAAAACTTCCTTCTCTATTGTTGCCAAACCTATGGTCGTAGCCCAGTATTAGGGTATGTGCACCTATGGTTTCAATAATTATTTTTGTAATAAAATCTTCTGAAGTGGTTTTAGAAAATGCTACATCAAAAGGAATAACAATCAAATGGTCTATGCCAAAATTGCTGAGCATTTCGATACGCTCGGGTAGGGTGTACAAAATTTTTATTTCACCCACCTTGGGCTGCAATACTTTGCGTGGATGTGGCCAAAATGTAATGACTACCGAAGGCACTTTTAGCAACTGTGCGGTCGCAGTGAGTGATTTTAATATTTTTTGATGACCTAGGTGCACCCCATCGAAAGTGCCAATGGTGGCTACGGCATTGGGCAATTTTTCAAACTCTGATAAACGATAATGTACTTGCATTGTGGTACCCAAACTCGAATTAAAACTAGGCTGTAAAAGTAATCATTATTGGTTAGAAATATAAGCAACGGTGATATTGTATGGGCAAGTGTACCGCACCCAAAAAGAATTTTGTTTACTACTGAATAAACACCTGTAGAATTTTTAACTTTACATTTCGTTACCTAGGCGATAGTTCCTCTGTCAGTTTGGCGATAACACAGGATGGTACAGATATTGGAAATAGGCAAAAACTAAAAATTGTTACTCTTATGAGATTTATACTTACATTAATTATCATATTTTTTATACTTAGATTGGTGTTAAAACCGCTGCTACGTATAGTCATACAAATGGTGTTGAGCCGTATAGCCAAGCAAGGCGGTAGTTTTCAGCGTAGCTATACCTTTAACACTACAAAGAAAAAACCAGAAGGAACAATAGAGGTAGAGACCCCGACCACAAAAAATAATAGTAAAAACAACCCTAACACTACAGGAGAATATATCGATTTTGAGGTGGTGAAATAATTTTTTTGGAATCAGAAATAGGAATACAATAGATAATTTTCAATACATAGATAGCAAAGCGAAATCGTGTATCTTTGCTTTTTAGTGAATGTGTTGTATATTACTTTTAATCTTTAATTCTAAGATATGAAACCTTTCTTGCAATATTTTTTAGTGCTATTAACGCTACTTTTTGCTCATAATTTATTGGCACAAGATATTATATATAAGCAAGATGGTGGAACTGTAACCGGCAAGATAGTAGAAATAGGAATAGACAATATTATTTATACTACTACTACCAATCAAGAAATTGCCATGAAAAAAAGTGATATTCATAAGATTATTTATCAAAATGGTAAAGAAGAGTTATTGAATGCCATAGGTACAGCCCCTCAGCGAGAGGCCACAGCTACTGTTGCACCCACAGAACCAAAACCTTTAAAAGTTTCGGATAAGGACAACCAAAAGATTGGTTTTGACAGCCGCAAAGTCGCTTATATTGCCATTCATTTAGGTACCGCAAACCCTTTGCGAGATGCAGGAAGTGAAGCCATAAATAACGACAAAGCTCTTTATGCCACAAGGGGATTTAACTTTAATTTGGAAGCAGGGTATTATTTCTCCAAATATTTTGCAGCAGGAGCAAAAATATTTTCTACAGTAAATGAGAGAAATACTAATGCGATGTCTCGCAATGCCAAAACATTATTTGTTCAAGATATAAATGCTGGCATCACAGACGGAAGTATGTCTTTTACCAATGAAGATTTTAATACGTATGTAACTGCTAGCCAACTTTATTTTAATGGAGCATTACTAGGCTTAAAAGGATGTTTGCCATTAAATCGATTATCTATTGAGTTGGGGCTATGGCTTGGATATGCTGGAACCACCATCGACAAAATCGATGTGGAGCATGTTGTTGTTTATAATTCTAATTATGTAAAAATATCTTCTCCAGACCTATCTTCATCAGGTTTAGGAATGGGTTTTGATTTTTCAGTTAAATACGACATTTTTAAACGTTTATTTATTTCACTTCAATATGAATATTTGTCGCATCGAGCATCTTATAGCAGCTATAACTCTACGGCATATTTTTCTTTGGATGACCAGGTAGTAAATTTGCCTCAAAAAGCTCAAACAGTAGGCGTTGCCAGCTCTAATATATCCCTTGGTTTAGGTTTTGTATTTAGAAAAAAATAAACACATTTAGCAATGAAACCATTTTATCTAAAAATAACAATATTACCACTCGCCCTGTTATTGTTTGCAATAGGAGGGTATGCTCAAGACCAACTAAAACTGAAAACTGGCGAAATTATCCGGTGTAAAATACTAGAAGCCCAAAATGATGTGGTAAAATACCGCAAATGGGAATTTATAGACGGGCCAAGATATGTGATTAAAAGAGGAGAAATAACCACCATAACCTACGATAAAAGTGGTGCTGTACCCACCCCTGCCCCTGCGGTAGCTGGTGCAGCTAATCCTACAAGAAGTACAACTGTGCCACAGCAGTCTGTGGTTGCCAAGCCTGCCACCAAACCTACAGCCCCTGCAGCAACAGCCGCTGTAAAACCCACCGTTGCACCAGCAAAAGAGATAACGCCTGCTCCTGCTGAACCCAATGTAGTAGATGAGCGAGCAGATTTTATAACAGGCAAAATGAAAGATGTAAAAAATTATATGTTGGTGATAGCCAACCAAGATTATGCCGATAATGCCATCAATGATTTAGATCATCCTGTCGAAGATGCCAAAAGAGTAATTAAGATAGTGACCGAAAATTACACTTTTAATAAAGAGAATGTGTTTTTCTTGCAAAACCCTGATCGCAATGAAATTATCCGCACATTTGACAAGCTTACCCAACAAGTGGCCGCAACCGACAATCTGCTGATATTCTATGCAGGTCATGGGTTATGGGATAGTCAATTGAAAAAAGGATATTGGTTGCCTCGCAATGCACACCAACAAGATCGCTCCGATTGGTTTTCGAATAGCGATTTGCGAGATTATATAGGCGGTATTAATTCTAGGCACACCCTGCTCATTGCCGATGCCTGCTTTAGTGGCAGCATTTTTAAAACAAGAGACGCCTTCTCGCATACGCCCGATGCCAATGGTGCACTAGAGTTGTTCAAAATGTCTAGCCGTCAAGCCATGACCAGCGGGGCTATGAAAAGCGTGCCAGACAAAAGTGTGTTTATAGATTATCTATGCAAAAGATTACAAGATAATAGAGAAACTTTTTTGGGTGCAGAGCAGCTTTTTAGTAGTTTCAAAATTGCCGTCATTAACAATAGCCCCAATGGGCAGATTCCGCAATTTGGTGTTATCAAAGAATCTGGCGACGAGGGCGGAGATTTTGTATTTATAAGAAGGTAATCCTCAAATAAAATCTTTGTAAATTATATATTTACTACTAGGTTGTCTATCAATCTTACGTTACCTAGCTGGCAAGCCACACATATAGCTACACTTTGATTTATTCCAATATTGCTTATATCCTCTAAAGTATCGGCATCGACAATTTCAAAATATTCTAGCTTTAATGCAGAATGAGGATAATAAAACTGCTCAATCGACTTTTTTATTTCATGGATGCTATGTGATAGCAATATAGATTGGGCGAGCAACAAAGATTTGTAAATGCTCGTCGCATCATCTCGATGTTGCTGGGCTATACGCACATTGCGAGACGACATGGCAAGTCCATCGGGCTCTCTTTGTATATCGCAGCACACCACCTTTACAGCAAAAGAAAGCTGCTCGACCATCATTTTTATAATCAAATATTGCTGCAAATCTTTTTGCCCAAAATAGGCAACGTCAGGGGCAATCAAATGAAATAATTTTGAAACCACGATACCAACCCCGCTAAAATGCCCTGGGCGAAACTTCCCTTCCAGCTTTTCTTCTATTGTTCCAAAATAAATTTTTATATCCGCAGGTGTAGGATACATTTCTACTACCGAAGGCATAAATACCAAATTGCAACCAATGGCTTCGAGCATTTGTAAATCTTGAGTTTCGTTGCGAGGGTATTGGGTCAAATCTTCGGCATTGGTAAATTGAATAGGGTTTACAAAAATACTAGCCACCGTCACGTCGCATTCTTGCTTGCAGCGATGGTAAAGACTCAAGTGCCCTTGGTGCAATGCCCCCATGGTAGGCACAAAGCCAATTTTTTTACGATTATTTTTTAGGACGTCAATAGCTTGTTTTAACTCAGTTAAAGTTTTGCAAATCTGCATAAAGATTTAAAATCGAGAGGTGATTTAAGATTACTTATTGATAAAGCCTTGAAATTAACCTAAAATTTTGTAACTTTGTACGCCCAATACGGCTAATTATTAAATTTAATAGTTATAAAACCAATAACCCTATGGCGAAATTAAGAATTCTGTATGTAGCCAGTGAAATCAACCCCTTTTTACAATATTCTGAAGTAGGCAATTTTGTAAGAAAATTGCCCCAAGCCATGCAAGAGAAAGGCATGGAAATACGCATATTGGTACCCAGATTTGGATTGATTAATGAAAGAAAAAATCGTTTACATGAAGTAGTGAGGCTGTCTGGCATCAACATAGCAGTAGGCGACGAAGAGAAACCCCTTATAATAAAAGTAGCATCAATACCCAATGCCAAATTGCAGGTGTATTTTATTGATAACGAAGATTATTTTCAACGTAAATCTGTATTTCACGATAAGGAAAACAACTTTCATGCAGACAATGATGAGCGAGCAATCTTCTTTTGCAAAGGCGTATTAGAAACAGTAAAAAAACTAGGCTGGGCTCCAGACATAGTTCATTGCAACGATTGGATGACAAGTTTGATTCCTTTGTATCTAAAAACTAGGTATAAAAAAGATCCAAATTACAAAAATGCCAAATCGGTATTTACAATTTATAGCAATTCATTTGACCATAAATTTGGCAACGACATATTGGCCAAAGCTAAAATGCTAGACATCGAAGATAAAATGCTTACCAATCTTAAATCTGCGGATTACGAAGGATTTATTAAGATTGGTGCGCAATATGCCGATGCTGTAATTAACGGTGCAGACACCGATGATCAGAGTCTAAATAAACTTTTTGCTTCGATGCAAAAAGAGAAAAAGCTGAACATATTTGAAGAAAACGACAATTTGGTAGATTCCTATTTTAACTTTTACAATGAACTTGCTGGGTAAATTAAAGTGGCTGACAGTTGTGTCGGCAATGTTGGTCATATCATGTAAAACCAAATACAACATAGGAATACCTAAAGAGCCCCAAGACAACATTGGGGCTTTTTTTCATGATACCTTAACGCTGGAAACATCGGTAGTGTGGAATGATTCGGTAAATACCACTTTCAATAGATTAAATACGCCATGGCTCATGGCGGGCAGCTATCAAGACAGGTATTTTGGCAAAACTAAAGCCACATCTTACGTAGCGATATATCCATTTCCTGCCAGCAATTTTGCAACACAGCCTACCCTAGACTCGGTGGTGATGTCGGTCTGGCCATATACTTCCCAAGATACTGCTTTTGCTACCAGCGTAAACCAACCTTTTAAAGTCTATGAAATTGAAGATAATTTTACGTGGCCTTATGCTAATAAATATTTCATATTTTCACAAGCCATTAGTAGAAAGTCGTTGGATTTGACAGGTGGTAATTTTACCATAGCCCACAAATCATATAAAGCAGTAAAATCGTACCGTACAAAGCTGGATATGGAATATGGCAATAAGTTACTTGCTCAAATGCAATTATCCATTCCAGATTTTTTAAATGTAAATCCAGGAATAGTGCTAGAATCGGGTGCTGACAATGGCTCTAAAATGTTTACTTTTCGCACTAATGGCGATACGTTGAACAACATTACCCTGTATTACAAAGACATCAATGGCCGCAAAGGTACTCAACGGTTTTTGTTTGGTACAGATAGCTCTACCTTTTACCGCATGGAACATGATTGGTCGGGAACAAATTTTAGTAATTTGAATGAAGCCAATAGAGAAATTTCCACTTCGCAAACTGGTAACCTTTGCTATGTGCAAACAGGAGTAGGGCTGTACACTAAAATTAAATTTCCATATTTGAATCAAATAGCCAATGGAAGGAATATACTCATTAACAAAGCTGAAATAGTGGTTACTTGCCCAGATGCTACCGAAATTCCTTATGCTACACGTCCAATCATGTCGGTATATGAAACCAATAAAGAGAATTATATTTCTTTAAGTAAAGCCTTGCCATTGGAATTTGTAACATTATCCAATGGCAACAGGGAAATTCGTTACTATACTATTTATAATAATTTAACTAAGGGTTATACTTTTGATATTACCAATTACGTTCAAAAATTGATTTACAATCCTGATGTAAATAGTGGTTTAATTTTAGGTGGTTTTAAACCTACAAATACCTATTTAGTAGATCGTGCAGTGTTTTACGACAACAAAATTTCTGGTGGGGTTACCAATGCCAATCGAATGAAATTGAACCTATATTACACTGTAATTGACAAATAAACTAACCTAAGTTAAAAAATATGTGCGGAATAGTTGCTTATGTCGGCGAAAAAGAAGCCACTCCAATTATATTAAAAGGCCTAAAAAGACTTGAATACCGTGGTTACGATAGTGCTGGTATCGCTTTGCTTAATGGCGGCTTAAATGTATATAAAAAGAAAGGCAAAGTAAGCGATTTAGAGACCTCCATTCAAGGTTTAGATTTGAAGGGAACAGCTGGAATAGGCCACACACGCTGGGCTACGCATGGCGAACCAAACGATAGAAATGCCCACCCACATTTTTCTGAAAATAAATCAATGGCCATCATTCACAATGGTATTGTTGAAAATTATGCAGTATTAAAAGAAGATTTGATTCGCAAAGGCCACACGTTTATTAGCGATACGGACTCTGAAGTATTTATTCATTTTATTGAAGAAGTACAAAACAAAAACAATTGCCCACTAGAAGAGGCGGTAAGACTTGCTTTATCTAAAGTGGTGGGTGCGTATGCTATTGTGATTTTGTGCAAAGACAATCCTGAGCAATTGATAGCCGCACGTAAAGGCAGCCCGCTGGTAATAGGCGTTGGCGAGGGAGAATATTATGTTGCCTCAGATGCTACACCTATCATAGAATATACCAAAGAAGTGGTCTATTTGAATGATTATGAAATAGCTGTAATCAATAAAAACAAACAGCTAAGCATACGCAATATAGAAGACCAACCTACTACGCCTTATATTCAGAGCCTAGACATGGAATTGGATTCTATAGAAAAAGGCGGCTACGAGCATTTTATGCTTAAAGAAATTTTTGAACAGCCTAAGTCTATTAAAGACTGTATGCGAGGAAGAGTATTGGCACAAGAAGGAATTTTGAAACTGGGCGGAATTAATCAATATTTGAATAAATTGATTCATGCCGATAGAATAGTTATTGTAGCCTGCGGCACTTCATGGCATGCGGGCCTAGTAGCCGAATATATTTTTGAAGACCTTGCTAGAATACCTGTAGAGGTAGAGTATGCCTCAGAATTTCGCTACCGTAATCCAGTAATAAAAGAGGGAGATGTGGTTATTGCCATTTCACAATCGGGCGAAACGGCCGATACTTTGGCTGCTATAGAACTTGCAAAATCTAAAGGCGCAATCATTATGGGTGTATGCAATGTAGTAGGTTCTTCTATTGCACGTGCTACCCATGAAGGGGCTTACCTGCATGCTGGTCCAGAAATAGGTGTTGCTAGTACTAAAGCTTTTACTGCACAGGTTACGGTGTTGAGCATGATAGCAATTATTGTGGCTAAAAACAAAGGCACCATTACCGAAAGCAAATATATGGAATTGCTCTATGCTCTTGATAGTTTGCCCGCCAAGGTAGAGCGTGCATTGAAGCAAAATGATAAAATAAAAGAAATCGCTGCTACTTTTAAAGATGCTACTAACTTTTTGTATTTGGGTAGGGGGTGCAATTTTCCCGTGGCACTTGAAGGAGCGTTAAAATTAAAAGAAATTTCGTACATACATGCCGAGGGCTACCCAGCTGCGGAGATGAAGCATGGACCTATTGCCTTGATTGACCAAGAAATGCCCGTGTTGTTCATTGCTACCAAAGACAATTCTTACGAAAAAGTAGTGTCTAATATTCAAGAAGTAAGAGCTAGGAAAGGCAGGGTAATCGCCGTAGTAACAGAAGGTGACACCCACATCAAAGACATGGCAGAGTTTGTAATAGAAGTTCCTTCAACGCACGAAATACTCGAACCTTTACTATCTGTAATTCCTCTACAACTGCTCTCTTATCACATAGCAGTAATGAGAGGATGTAACGTGGATCAGCCTAGAAATTTAGCAAAATCAGTAACAGTAGAGTAAATAGACAGATTGTTTCTGATTTGTCTTGCGACAATCAAGAAACAATAAAGCACTATATCAATATTTTATCCCAAAATTGGAAAAGTGTAGGCAAAAAAAGAGTTGCTCTTTCTACAAGGCAACTCTTTTTTTGCATAAAATTTTAGATATTATCCTTTCAAGGCTTCGGCACCGCCTACTATTTCTAGTATTTCTTTGGTAATGGCAGCTTGGCGAGATCTATTGTAAGAAAGTCTTAGTTCTTTTAATAATTCTTTTGCATTATCAGTCGCCTTATCCATTGCCGTCATACGAGCTCCATGCTCTGAAGCATTTGATTCTAGTAACGCTTTATAAAATTGAATTTTTAAAGATTTTGGAATCAATTCTTTTACAATAAAATCTTTAGAAGGCTCATATATAAAATCTATATCAGAGGCCGTTTGTGCATTGGCTTGCACTTCATTATTTTCTATGGGCAAAAATTGTGCTTTGCGTACAACTTGAGTAGCCACATTTTTAAATTCATTGTAAACAATTTCTACCCTGTCGTATTTTTCTGTTACAAAACTATCCATCGCAAATTCTGCAATGGCACGTACTTTCTCAAAATTTATATTTTGAAAAGCACCGATGTAATCACTGATAATGGGAACATTGCGTTTGCTGAAAAAATCAAAACCTTTTTTGCCCACACATAGATAGGTTATTTTACCTTGTGCATCCAAATCGGCATATTTTTCGGCAACGACAGTAAGTACACCTTTAATCACGTTGGCATTGAAAGCCCCAGCCAAACCCCTGTCAGAAGTGACCACAATAATCAATACATTTTTAACATCTCTATTTATGGCAAATAGATTATCTGTACCCGAAGATTCTATACTAGAAGAGATATTCTTTAAAATACCACTTAGCTTCTCTGCGTAGGGTCTTATTTTTAAGATATTATCTTGAGCCCTCTTCAACTTAGCAGCCGCAACCATTTTCATGGCTTTAGTGATTTGTTGGGTAGAATTTACCGACGATATACGATTTCTTACTTCCTTTAAACTTGGCATAGTAGTCTTACTTAAAAACTGCCTTTTCCAAGGCTTTTATTCTTTTATCAAATGCTATTAAATCTTCTAATTTGTCGCCTAGCTTCATTACAGACAGTCTAAGCTCACTTACAGCAAGTGTATTTTTATTTAGCCGTTTATTTGTTTCAGATTGATCGTGACGCAAACCAACAATTTCCTCTTTTACCGAGGTCATTTCGAGTTTTAACCCATTTATATCTTTGCGTGTTAATCGTTGCTCATCAAGCATGTCTGCAACGATTTCAATCAATCTTTTCATATCATTCTTATTGCTCATATTATCCATAAGACCAAAAGATTAAAATGTGAAATTAGTATTTCTTAGCCAATTCCAATGCTACCTTCTTCAAAACTGATGTAATAGAATCGTCAATTTTACCTGAACGAATTGCATTTAAAGTTTCTTTGTGCTGTGCATTTAAAATAGTAGTAAACTCTTTCTCAAAATTTCTTACTTCTTTTACAGGTACTTTATCTATAAATCCATTAATAGAAACATAGATAATCGCCACTTGTTGCTCTACAGAAACTGGTGAATATTGTGCTTGTTTCAATATTTCAAGATTTCTTCTACCTCTTTCTATCGTCAATTTGGTAGCAGCATCAAGGTCAGAACCAAATTTAGCAAAAGCTTCTAATTCTCTGAATTGGGCTTGATCCAACTTTAAAGTACCAGCAACTTTTTTCATTGACTTAATTTGTGCATTTCCACCCACACGTGATACGGATATACCTACGTTGATGGCTGGCCTGATACCAGAGTTGAACAAGTTGGTTTCTAAGAATATTTGACCATCAGTAATTGAAATTACGTTGGTTGGGATATATGCAGAAACGTCACCCGCTTGTGTTTCTATGATAGGAAGTGCAGTGAGAGAACCGCCTCCTTTTACTATTCCTTTCAATGATTCTGGCAAATCGTTCATGCGACTTGCTATATCATTGTTGCTGTTAATTTTTGCTGCTCTTTCTAGCAATCTGCTGTGTAGGTAAAACACGTCACCAGGATAAGCCTCACGTCCTGGAGGTCTTCTCAAAAGAAGTGAAACCTCTCTATAAGCTACTGCTTGTTTGGATAAATCGTCATAAACTACCAATGCAGGGCGACCTGAATCTCTAAAGTATTCACCTATCGCTGCTCCTGTAAATGGTGCAAAGAATTGCATAGGGGCAGAATCGGAAGCTGACGCTGAAACTACTACGGTGTAGTCCATTGCTTTTCCTTTTTCAAGCGCCAACACTATTTGTGCTACGGTACTAGCTTTCTGGCCTATGGCTACATATATACAAAAAACTGGCTCTCCTTTTTCAAAAAACTCTCTTTGATTAATAATGGTGTCAATAGCCACGGCAGTTTTACCAGTTTGTCTATCACCAATAATTAACTCTCTTTGACCACGACCAATTGGAATCATTGCATCAATTGCTTTGATACCAGTTTGCAATGGTTCGTTCACAGGTTGTCTAAAAATAACCCCAGGAGCTTTTCTTTCCAAGGGCATTTCAAACAATTGACCGGTAATTTCGCCCTTGCCATCTATAGGATTTCCTAGCGTATCTACTACTCTGCCTACCAAACCTTCACCTGCTTTTACATAGGCAATTTGCTTGGTGCGTTTTACTGTGTCGCCTTCTTTTACCTCGCTATAATCACCAAGCAACACGGCACCTACATTGTCTTCTTCAAGATTTAGTACCATGCCTTTTAGGCCATTTTCGAATTGTATCAATTCGCCAGACTGTGCTTGGGTAAGTCCGTAAATACGGGCTACACCGTCACCTACCTGCAATACTGTTCCTACCTCTTCTAGTTCTGCTTCTGATCTAAAGTTGGATAACTGCTCTCTAAGAATCGCAGAAACTTCATCGGGTCTTACTTGTACCATAACTTATACTTTTGCTATATATGGATTGTCCTTAAACTTATTTTTCAATGCTACTATTTTTCCTTTGATGGATTCGTCGATTTGTCTATCGCCTACTTTTAATATGTAACCACCAATGATTTCCGAATTAATTACTTCTTCTAATTCAATATTTTTTGAATTAAATTTGGAAGAAACCATTTGTTTAAATTCACTTTTTAGTTGCTCTGGCAAAGGCGATGCAACGGTCACTTTTGCACCTATGATGTTATTTTCGTCTTTATAAATTGCCACAAATGCTTTCGCAATTTCCGACAAATACATTTCTCTATTCTTTTTCTTTAATAAGGAATAGATTTCAAAAGTAAGGTTAGAGACCCGACCTTTAAATATAGTATCCATGATGGATTTTTTCTTGTCGTGACCAATAATGGGCGACTTAAGCATGCTTTCCAAATTGGGGTTTTCAGCACATACTGTAGCAATAAGTTGCATATCGGCTACCACTTCATTTATTTTCCCCTGCTCTTTAGCAAGCTGAAATAGTGATTTTGCGTAAGGAAAGGCGACCCTAGACTCGTTCATTGTAAATCTTAGTTTAGGTTAGCTTCTTTCAAATACTCAGCTACTAGATTGCTTTGAGTAGCCTCTGTAGAAAGTTCTTTTTTAATTAATTTTTCTGCTATTTGTATGGCTAGGCTTGCAGCTTGGTTTCTTATTTCCACCATTGCCGCCTGCTTTTCTGTTTCTATAGATTTTCTAGCTAGGTCAAGTTGTCGAGCACCTTCAGCAGCGGCTTTATCTCTAGCCTCTGCAATCATGGCACTAGCAGCAGCACTAGCTTCTTTGATTACTTTATCTCTTTCCAATCTTGTTTCTTGCAACATTTTTTCATTGCTGGCTTGCATGTTGGCCAATTCTATTTTGGCATTTTCAGCAGCATTCAATGCTTGCTCAATGGTAGATTCCCTTTCTTTCAATGCACTTGAAATTGGTTTCCAAGCAAATTTTGAAAGAATAAACATCAACACCAAAAAGGTGATTACTTGCCAAAACAGCAGTCCAAAATGGGGAGTAACTAAATCCATAGTATTATTTTTTCTTTTTTGTTTATTCTAATCTTTTTTAAATATAAAATGGTGACAAAACCTAATGTTTATGTCACCATTTTAATAATTACTGCTTAATAGCAATCAATAGACAAACTACGATAGCAAATAGTGCCACACCTTCAATAAGTGCAGATGCGATAATCATTGCAGTTTGTATTTTACCACTTTCAGATGGTTGACGAGCAATAGATTCTACTGCACTACCACCAATTTTGCCGATACCAAGACCTGCACCTAGTACAGCTATACCTGCACCAATGCCAGCTCCTAAGAAGGCGTAACCCAATTCTACTAGAAATGTTGAATTAAACATGTTATTTATATATTAGAGTTAAACAAAATACAAATTAATGACCTAAATCGTGGTCAGCGTGTGCGTGGTCATGCTCTTCAACCGCTGAGCCTATGTACATGGCCGAAAGCAGCGTAAATACATACGCTTGAAGTATGGCAACAAATAGTTCCAAAATATTCATAAACACTGCAAATGGAACGCTCACCGCACTCATAAATACCGATTTGAAAATAAATATCAAAGCTAATAAACTAAGTATGATGATGTGACCGGCGGTAATGTTGGCAAACAATCGAATCATTAAAGAAAATGGCTTGGTGAAAATGCCAATCAATTCTATAGGCACTAAAATTACTTTTACTGCAAATGGAATTCCTGGAGGATTCAATAAATGCCCCCAATAATTTGCATTACCATTCAAATTTGTAACTAAAAAAGTAATAATTGCCAACACTATGGTAACAGCAATATTGCCCGTTACGTTGGCTCCTCCTGGCAATAACCCTAAAAGATTATTGAACCAAATAAAGAAAAATATAGTAAGCAAGTAAGGCAAAAATTTATCTGTTTTGTTACCCAATACTGGCTTTGCAATATCGTCACGCACATATAGTATGATGGGCTCAAAAAACGATTGTATTCCTTTTGGGGCTTTCAAACCATTTCTATTATATGCTGAACCTATAGAAACAAAGACGATAATTAATATAATAGCACTTAATAAAAGTGAAGCCACATTTTTAGTAATAGATATATCGTAAACGTGCCTATTTTCATCTGTAGGATGAAGGTGGTCATGTTCATCTAATTTATACCCATTGTATTCAAACGCTTCATTATGAAATTTGGAAGACATAAATACTTCTAAACCTCTATCTTGAGAATATAAAATAACTGGCAAGGGCAATGTCAAATGCGTATGACCAATATGTGCAAAATGCCAATCATGTGCGTCGCTAATGTGGTGCAAAATCATTTCTCCAGGATTGAAATCCTCAGAGTCTGATACTTCTTTATCGTCTTCCGCTTTCAAAAGCGGGCTTGCAAAAAGCAACAAAAAAGTTAGGAAAGAAAATATTCTATTCACGATGGTTTACCGTCTTTTTTTAAATCGGGTCGCAAGTTACGTAATAGGAAATAAATTTCAAACGAAGTGTACACTAAATATAAAATAAAAAAATTAAGTACAAATACAACAATCTCTGTTTTTAGGACAAAAACAGCAATAAATATAAAAATTAGGGAAAGTAAGAAACGAACCGCTGTGCCTCCCATGGCATATACATGCAATTCTGTTTTCGAGCTAAAACCAAGCGAAGTAACTAGATGGCTCAATAAAGCAATTACAAGTGTTGCTAAATGGATTTGCCACACTTCAGTATAAATATATTTACTTATAGCAGTATTGGAAAGCATTTCCAAAATAGCACTTACCAATAATGCTATGATAAATAATTTGCCGTAAAAGTTTTGCGTAAAAAAATGTAAGCTATTTTTCATTTGATGTTAATCCTCTTATTAATGTGTACATAGAAACTATGAGTGCAAAAATGAGCAGAAAAACAGTAATTAGCTTAGATTTTACTTGAAAATATTCATCTAATTTCATGCCTCCCCATGCTGCCAGCAAAAGGATGGCAATCATTTGAAAGGCAATACCTGAATATTTGAGGTAGGCGTACGAACTAGGCTGTGCGTTCTTTGGCTTTTGGGAGTTCTCCAATTTGAATTTCTTTAATGATTGCACCCATTTTGCATTGTCCGTTGAATGCTCCACCCGATTCTACCACCATTTTATTGGCCACTATATCTCCGTTAATTACTCCTGTAGGTTTAAGTATGAGTAAATCTGTAACTTCTATCAGGCCTTTTACTTCGCCTGCAATCTCAGCATTTTGAGAGATGATATTTCCCTCCACCAATGCCGATTCGCCCATCACTATCTTGGCTTTGCATTTGATATTTCCTACTACCACACCATCTATCCTTATGTTTCCTAGCGACTCTACATTGCCTTCAAAAGTAGTGCCTTTGGCAATATGGGTAGTAGAGCCTGTTACTTGTTGCTCTATTTCACGTTTTGTTTCTTTGTTGAACATGGCCATAAATTTTTGTTTAGGATTAGGATTTGGAAATACGGATTAACAATTCGTTTGGTTACGTCTATATTACGATAGAATCAAAATAATTTTAGTAAAATGATTATTCTTCCCTAAAATCTTTAAACAACTTTTTTAAATCTTGTACATATTTCTCCTTTTTATCAACTTCTCTCGCCAAGGAATCTACTTTTACCGAAAGTGTAACGATTTTTTTCTTTGTTTCTATTGCCTGCTCTCTAGGGTCAAGCCAAGTAGATAATAGCCCTGTAATGATGTAGTAGCTTACAGTAAACAATATGGCAGAGTAAACGGTAGCAAAAACGATTATTTTGGCATAGGTAAAATTAAAAGATCGCTTTTCGGCAAACGTTTCTTCGCTACGAATGATCATGGTGTACCTATTGGTAAGCCAACTATATAGTGTTTTTCTTATTTTCAAATTACAATAGAATATTTGTAAGGTAAATATAGAAAAGAAAACTGTGAATAAAAGCCGTTCTATTTATGGTCTTAAATTTTCAATGCACCAAACAAATATTTTTAATTATAGGTTGGGGTGCTATTCGTTAGTGGCACTAAAGGCTATATATCTCCTCCATTTTCTAATGCTCTTTTACCGTCTCGCTCTTTGATATTGTTATTTACTAAGGCTGCCTGATCGTGGCTGGGTATATGGGCACGAGCATGTGTTTTATGTTTTATAGAGTCTACTTTTTTGGCTATGAGTTAATCTCTTTTAAATCCAATTGGTTTTCTTTCTATTAATGCTGGTGTTACCAGGTCTTCTATTATTTGATAAATGTTACGAATTTGCTCATTATTTTCAGTTTGGTTATGGCTAAGCTCATCAATTTTCTTAACTAATTCTTCATAATTAGCCGCCCATTGACGCATTTTCACAAATACACGCATAATGGATATATTTACTTGAATGGCTATAGGACTGTTAAGTACAGAAGATAGCATGGCAACCCCTTGTTCGGTAAACATATAAGGAGGTGTTCTTCGTCCACCCCAATTTAAGGTCACAATTTGTGACCTTAAAGAATCATCTTCACTTGAGGTCGCAAATTGCGACTTCAAAGAATCATCTTCACTTGAGGTCACGAATTGTGACTTCAAGTTTTCCCATTCTTCACTAGATAATTGAAACATAAAATCTGCTGGGAAACGGTCTATATTTCTTTTAACTTGTTCATTGAGTCTTTTCGTATCTACACCATACATTTTTGCCAATTCACTATCCATCATTACCTTTTGATTTCGGATATGATAAATGGCTTTGGTAATTTGTTCTTGAATAAAGATCTCTTGGTTATGATTCATAGAGGCTGAATTTCTTCGATTAATTACTTTTAAAAGTTGCGAATATCGTTAGCAATTATAATAAAAAGAACAAAGGCATTAATGAAAATAGTAAACATTTCAATTTTAGCGGATACCAGTAAGCATTTTTTATATTTATTTAACCTAAAAATATATTGTATTGGTAAAAATCACCGTTATGGCACAATAATAATTAATAGGAGTTGTAACGGCTCAAGCACAAAAAAAATTATTTCAAATGATGCATCGAATCATATAACAATAAGCGATAAAATTTATCATGCTTACTCGATTACAAACCATTATTTACATACTTTATCCATTTGGTTACAAGTGATACTTTCAATTTTTCCTATTACCTTTGAACTCTACTAAAGTTACCATTCACCACATACTATCAATGCCAAGGAAAAAAACAATAGGTTACGTCTGGTTTGCTCTTTTATTGGGGGTTGTATGCTCTTGTTCACAAGACAACTACTCTTATGTGGCCCGCAAATGGCACAACCTGAATGCACGTGACAATGCCTATTTTTTGGCAAGAGAAAAAATGAAAGAGGTAGATGCCCAAATATGGAAATCAAATACAGATGATTACAATAAAATATTAAAAGTATATCCAAACGTGGATAAAACTGTTCAAACGGCTATTTCGGGCGGTATTGATGATATTATAAAAAAAGCGGCATTGCCTGTAACTCGGCATAAAAACAGTATATGGGTGGACGATAGCTACAACTTGATTGGCAAATGCCGATTGTACCAAGGTGAGATAACGCTGGCTCAGGAAACTTTCAAATTTGTAAATACCAAAAGTGACGACCCCAATGCTCGCCACGAAGCATTGATTTTGCTGATGCGGACTTTTATAGTGAACAAAGAATATGAGAATGCTACGGCTGTATTTAACTTTCTAAAAAAAGAAAAACTTTCTAAAACTAACGAAGGCAACTTTTTGCTGATGCGTGCCTATCAATATTGTGCTGTAGAAGATTACACCAAAGCCGAACCATACCTAACACTGGCTTTGCCATTGCTAAAGAAAAAAGATTTTAAGGCTAGAATTCATTTCATTTTGGGGCAAATTCACCAAATGCAAAACAATAATAAGGAAGCTTATGCCAACTACCATGGCACTATCAAAAAAAATCCGGTTTATGAATTGAGTTTTTATGCAAGGCTATACCGCACGCAAGTTTCCAGCTATGGCAAGGCAGAGGATGCGTTGAAAATTGAGAAATATTTTAAGCGTTTGCTCAACGACAGAAAAAATATAGAATACAAAGACAAGATATATTATGAAATGGGCTTATTTGAACTGAAGCAAGGCCACGTTCCTAAGGCGATTGCTCATTTTGAAAGTTCACTGAAAGAGAAGTCAAAAAACAATTTTCAAAAAGCCACTACATTTTACAAATTGGCTTTGGTGTATTACGATACGCTCCAAAATTATGAAATGGCAAAAAATTATTACGACAGTACAGCTACCGTTTGGGATCCCAAAGATAAAGAGTATAAAATTATCACTACTCGCCAAAAAGTGCTGACAGAATTTGTGAAGCACCTACGGGTAGTAAGGCAAGAGGATAGCCTGCAACGCCTTGCTAAGATGGATTCGGTGACTTTGTTAAAATTTCTTGATAATCTAATCGCTGAAGAGGAGCGAAAAGCCAAAGAAGAAGCTAAAAAACTAAAAGAAGATAAAGAACGTGCTGAACGAATAGCATTTAACAAAAAAAATAATCCCGATGCTGGTGCGGCAGTAGTGAACAACGACCCATTTGCTGGTCCTAAATGGTATTTTTATAACCCTACCCTTATTGCTGCGGGTAAAGCAGAATTTACCAAAAGATGGGGTATGAGTAGGCCTCTAGAAGACAATTGGAGAAGGGCGGTAAAAGAACGGCCTGCGAACTTTACAGGTGCCGCAAACCCAACAACAGACAGCATATTGGTACAGTTTGCCCCAAAAGTGGTAGAAAAAACTCCCGAACAAATAAGACAGGATAAAATAGATATTTACAAAAAAGACATTCCCAAAACCGACGAGCAACTGCTGGCATCGAATGGTAAATTAGAGGCTGGGCTGTACAATTTGGGAAAAATTTATTACCAAAAACTAAACGAAGTGCAGAATGCAGAAAAGTCGTATTTGAGGCATACCAACGAATTTGCCAAATCAGAAAATGACCCAGAAGTTTTGTATAATTTGTACATTATTTACGAAGGGCTAGAAGATGCAGAGAAGGCAGAGGCTATAAGAGAAAAAATATTCAGGCTTTACCCAAAGTCGGTTTATGCCAAAATTATTGAAAACCCCAATTATTTGAATGAATTTAAAATAGCCAACAAGCAAGCGGCAGTGCTATACAAGAAGGCTTACGATGTATTTAAAAGTGGGCAATACTTTATGGCCGATTCTATGGCAAAAATGGCGATAAAATATTACCCAGAAAATGATGTGACAGACAGGTTGGTATTCCTACAAATATTGGTCACTGGCAAAACCAAGAATGAATTGCAGTATAAAAGTGAACTGGAAAATTTTATAAAAGTGTACAACACCAGTAAACTAGTAGAAGCCGCAAAAGCCAACATTGCAAAGACCGATGCATTTATAGCTTCAAAAAGCAAAACAGGTGCGGTGCTAGACTCTAATGCCATTAGGTACTCTGCTGCACTGGAACAAGAACATTATTTTGCGGCTACTTTTCCTAAATCTATTGACCAAAAATCTACCTTGGCTGCAATAAAACTATTTACAAATAGAAATTTTGCCAACAAAAAACTGACTACAGAAATCGTAAATTTGAATGACAGCACCTATTTATCTCTCGTAAAAACTTTTGTAGATAAAAATGCCGCAAAACTTTACATGATTGAAGCGAAGAATGACAAGGCTTTGCTGGCAACTTTTGCAGATTTTGGCAAATCTCTTTTTGTGATTTCAAAAACCAATATGGCACTACTGAACCGCTCAAAATATTTGAAAGATTATTTGCGGTTTTATATGGACAATTATCAATAAAATGAAGCAAACAACAGGCAACGGATTTTCTAAATTTATAAAAATATTTTGGATTGTGTTTTCCACCGGCCTATTGGCTGTAGTGCTGCACGTGTATTTGGTTTCCATCGACTTTTTGGATTTGTATGGCAAAATGCCCAGCTTAGAAGTGTTAGAAAATCCCAAAAGCGAAGTGGCTAGTGAGCTGTACACCGAGGACAATGTATTGCTAGGGAAATATTTTCGTGAAAACCGCACCTTGGTGCAGTTTGAAGCATTGTCACCCAACCTTATCAACGCCCTTATTGCTACCGAAGATTATAGATTTGAAAGCCATTCGGGAATAGATTTTTTGTCGCTCATGCGGGTATTTTTCAAAACCATTATATTGCAGCAAAGCAATGCTGGTGGGGGCAGTACCATATCGCAGCAGTTGGCTAAAAACTTGTTTGAAACTCGAAGCCAATCTTACAGTGGTTTGTTGAGCAATGTGCCCTTGGTTCGTACCCTAATTGTAAAAACCAAAGAATGGATTACGTCAATCAAAATTGAGCGGGCGTATACCAAGCAAGAAATACTGACCATGTATTTGAATACCGTAGATTTTGGCAGCAATGCCTTTGGTATCAAAGTAGCGGCACGTACATTTTTTAGCTGCTCGCCCGATAGCCTATCTATCAACGAGGCAGCAATGTTGGTAGGGGTTTTAAAAGCACCATCGTACTACAGCCCAGTGTACAACCAAGAAAATGCGAAAATGCGTAGAAATACAGTGCTAGGGCAGATGGTGAAATTTAATTATTTGACTACAGAACAATATGATACGCTTGCCAAAAAAGACGTGGTATTGAAATACAATTTGGAAAATCACAACAGTGGTTATGCAACATACTTCCGCAGCCTTATTACTACATACCTGCTAGGTTGGTGCAAAGAGCGAGGTTTGGATATGTATTCGGATGGGTTGAAGATTTATACTACCATTGATTCTCGTATGCAAACGTATGCCGAGCAAGCTCTAGAGCAGCACATGAACGACGAGCAGAAAAAGTTTAATGCACACTGGAAAAAACGTAACCCATGGGTAGATCAGTCGGGCAAAGAGATTGCTGGCTTTATACAAAATGCCGCCAAGAAAACCGAGCGGTGGAGAATATTGAAAGAGCAACATGGCGATGATACCGCAGCGATATGGAAGCAATTTAAAAAGCCAATTCCCATGAGGATTTTTTCATGGAAAGGCGATATCGATACCATCATTTCTCCATTTGATTCTATTAAGTGGTACAAGAAGTTTTTGCACTCTGGCTTTATGTCTATGGACCCGCACAACGGTCATATCAAGGCTTGGGTAGGTGGAATTAACCATAAACATTTCAAATACGACCATGTAAAGCAAGGGCATCGCCAGCCAGGGTCTACCTTCAAACCATTCGTTTATTGTGCGGCTATTGACATGGGTGGTTATTCGCCGTGCTATGAAATACCAGACTTGCCCGTAACATTTGAAACAGGAGACGAAAATAAAACATGGACTCCCGAAAATTTTGAAGGCGAATATACTGGGGAAATCTATACGTTGAGAAAAGCCATGGCTAATTCTATCAACTCTATTACTGCTAGTTTGGTGAAGAAAATGGGACCACAAACGGTGGTAGATTTGGCACACCGCATGGGCATTACCAGCCAACTAGACCCAGTGCCAGCCATTTGCCTAGGCGTATTTGATGTTTCGCTCTACGAAATGGTAGGGGCGTATTGCACCTTTGTAAATAAAGGTTTTTGGACGCAGCCTACGTACATCACACGTATAGAAGATAGGGATGGCAATGTGCTGCAAGAATTTACTACAAAAACCACTGAAGTTTTTAATGAAGAAACTGCCTATTTGATGGTGCACATGTTGAAAGGTGCTACAGAAGAGAAAGGCGGTACGGCACTGGGCTTGAACAGGTTTGGCCTGCTGTGGCAAGGGTACGAAATAGGCGGTAAAACGGGCACTACTCAAAACTATAGCGATGGTTGGTTTATAGGCATTACGCCACGCCTAGTTTCTGGTGCCTGGGTAG
>JAAFID010000033.1 GCA_013297765.1 Cytophagales bacterium
AGTCAATGTGTGCAGGTACCAAATCTAAGAATGGTACAGTAGTTTCTAGTACCAAATCTTTAGCATCTAACCCATCCACCATACACTCGTAGATGCTGGTTTCTATATTGCGAGGGTCAAATCCCAGACCAGAGGTAGAGTTGGCCTGTGGGTCGGCATCTACCAAAAGGGTTTTATGCTCAAGTGCTGCTAAGCTAGCCGCCAGGTTTATTGCTGTGGTAGTTTTGCCTACTCCTCCTTTCTGATTGGCGATTGCAATGATTTTGCCCATGTAAATTATATGTTTAAATACCTAAATAGACTTTGTGGGTTTTGCCTTCCCATTTTCAAAAATAATCTTTTAAAAGTTAAAAACAGGAAAAATGCCATGTTAAAAACTTTTCTTCATTTTGTACACAAGTTTTTCACAATGTATGGAGGTGATTATCCTTTGAAATTTATTTTTCTTCGTCTTTAAATTTTTCCTCTTGTTGCTTTAATCCATCTTTCTTAGACGATTCTATAAATCTTTTCCACGCAAAAGGGTCTAATAATCCAAACTGCTGCACACCTGCACCAGCACGCTGTGAATATTGCTGATTTAAAAAATAACGGTGATTCATACTGCCATCGTCTTTAAGATTAATAAGCATTCTTCGCAATACCATATCGTTCAGGTTTTGTGCTGCATAATCTTTGTGGGTTTGGTCTAGTTCTAGAGCCAAAAATGCTTCTTTAAACAATTGCTCCGTAGGCCAAGGAAAAATTTCTACCATAGGTAAATATTGTGCATCGGCAGTAATGGTAATGACTACCGAGGCTTTCTCTACCACATTAGGTACTACATAATATTGCTGTTTAAAACCAATTGCTTTTACTATCAACGTATCGCCACCAATAGCAGGTAAAGAAAAATAGCCGATATAATTTGTAGAAGCCCCACGCCCTGTTTTTGGTGCATATATAAATGCCCCAGGTACTCCATGTGCATACTCGCCAGCAACAATGATTCCTGTAAGCTGTATCAAGTTTCCTTTATTCTGTGCCTTAGCATTATGCCGCACGCCACTAAAAACGGTTGTAAAAACTAGCAATAAATAAATGGGTATTCTCATTGGTAAATTAAAATGTTGTAAAGTAAATATCTTAAATTTATACATCGAATGAAAGTATTATCATAGGGCGTTGAAATATATTGCTTCGATGCTTCTTGCTACAATTGGTTTTTAATCTATTGACAGTTTTTTAAATTATAAAATATGATTAGAGTAAAAAGTTTTGATTTAAAAAAAGGGGTAGAGCTTTTTAATGCATTCAACGACGAGTCTCGCATACGCATTGTCAATCTTATTTATCACCATCAGGAAATGTGTATTTCTGATTTGGAATTGATACTTGATTTTACTCAAACTAAAACGTCTCGCCATTTGGGATTTTTAAAAAATTCTGGCGTGTTAAAATCTAGAAAAGTGGACCAATGGTCGTATTATTTTCTAAATTCTGCCTTTGTCGAGTTTGTAAGCCAGTTGTATATTTTTATGGAGAAAGACAGCACTCTACTAAACGATTTAGAAGAATATAAAACATTGTATTCCAATAATGAACTTGCCATACGCCGAATGCACAACAAGCAAAACAAATACAAATTGCCCGCATTGGGTAGTTTGAAATAATAAAACTTTTTCAATGATTGATTGTATTGCAATCAAGTTTAATGAATTTTTATGAAAAAACACGCCCACATTATATTCGACCTAGACCATACCCTTTGGGATTTTGATGCCAATTGTAAGATGGCTTTAGAAGAATTATACCTTAGCCATGAGCTACAAAAATTAAATGCTTTTACCGTTGCTCAATTGATAAGTGCTTACAAAAAAGTAAATACCGATCTTTGGAACGCTCACCACCGTGGGCAAGAAACCAAAGAAACCATACGTACCAAGCGATTTGCATACACATTTGATACGCTAGGTGTATCACAAAAATATATACCACCAACTCTAGAAGCAGAGTTTATGGCTATTTGCCCTACCAAAGGTCAATTGATAGCAGGTGCCAAAGAGTTACTTGATTATTTAGCAACTACTTATCAACTTCATATATTAAGCAATGGTTTCAAAGAAAGTCAATATATAAAAATGAAATTTGCGGGCATAAGTCACTATTTTACCCATGTAGTCTTGGCCGAAGAGTGCGGTATGAGCAAGCCCAACAAGGACATATTTGATTTTTTAATCGCCAAGGCAGGTGCGACTACTGGCAACAGTATTATGATTGGCGACGACTTACTGGCAGATGTGCTAGGTGCCAAAAATGCAGGCCTAGACCATGTGTATTACAATCGGCACAACGAGCCACATAACGAGCAGATTATGTATGAAATAAATGATTTATTGGAATTGAAGGGAATTTTGTGAACTAGTTGCATCACAAAAAGAAAGGATGCCTTCTCGGGCATCCTTTACATAATTTTGTTAACTCAAATGATTACTGTTTCTCAACTTTTTTAATATTCAGTGGAAATTTCTTTACGGTTTAATTATAAATTATTAAGGTCATCCCACTAAAGTTTTTGGAATAACTTTTTGATACTTGATAATCAAATATTTCGTTGGGTTTATCGATAGTGCATTTTTTTAGGAAACAGAATGGTTGTTAGTCACTTTCTTTGTCCAAAACTTTTTAATATTGGTGATATAATAATCGGCATCGAGTAAACGAGAATCGTTTCGAGCTTGCCGTAAAAAAAACAAACCAATGGGCAGCAACATTAAATTAGCAAACCAAGTACCTAAAATTGCTGGTGCAATACCTTCTTTTGCCCATTTTTCGCCTGTCATAGAAAATACATAAAACAAAATAAAGAATACAATAGAAATTAGCAACGGTACACCCAATCCCCCTTTTTTGATGATTGCCCCTAGCGGAGCACCAATCAAGAACATGATGATACAAGCAAAGGAAAGCGTATATTTTTTTAATTTTTCGACTTCAAACAAATTGGCATCGCTATTCACATACCCCAATCGTTCTTTGTTAGAGGTTGCAAATGCCCTAATACTTCTGGCTTGATTTACAGCTCGGTTTCTTGCTATAGCAATTTCTTCTTTGGTCAATGCTTTTAAAGCAGGCAATGGTTTAAGTCCTTTTTTTGACGAGGTGTCTGTGGGTAAAATAGGATTGAAATAGTTGTAATACGGGCGAATATTGGCTGGTCCATTGGCTTGTATTAGTATAAATTCTTTGCGTACAGAATCAGTTATATAGCCCAATTCGCTAACCGATTTCATATACCTATTGTTAGAAAAAAGCTGTTCTTGGGTACGTTTTAGTTGAAATGACTCTAGATTAAATATCATTTTACTGGTAGAAAAATGACTTTCTACAAATTGGTCGGCCCGGGAATTGTTGCCCGTATTGGTATATTCAGAATAGCTATTGCCATTAAAAAGGTTGAATGATAAGAAACGTTCGTGACCAAATGTGGTGAAATGCCCTGAGTCGGCAATGATTACTTCTGAATTTCCTTTGCCCGAGGCGTGGTTATAAACAATGACATTTTTAACGGATGACCCGTCTCCATATTTTTTAGCTATTTTGATGCGGTATCCTGGTATGCCATCATAAAACACACCTTCTTTAAAATTGAGTGAGGCTTTTTTGGTACGCATATCGTACAACAAACTGTAAAATTTAAGGTTAGCCTTTGGTACTATAATATTATTGAAAAAAAAGCTAACAAATACCAATGCCGCAGAAAACATAAATACAGGCAAAATCGCACGAAGTAAAGAAATACCTGAGCTTTTAATCGCAGTTAGCTCATGATGTTCGCCTAAATTGCCAAATGTGATAAGACTAGAAATGAGGACAGAAAGAGGAAGTGCAGTAGTTACCATGTTGATGCTGCAATATAAAAGCAACTCGGCATAAACCCCAATGCCAATTCCTTTGCCTACAAATTCGTCTAGGTATTTGATTAAAAATTGCAATAGTAAAATAAAAACAACTACAGAAAAAGTGACTATAAACGGCCCTATAAATGCCCCCATCACCAATCTATCTATCTTTTTCATTTGTATTATATGATTTTCTATTCTATAATTTTTTACGGCTACACTTTTTATTTAGTACCTAATGCAGCCTTGAGTTTGTCAATCAGGTTGTTCCATAATTCTTGCAATTCTTTTGCATCCCCTGCTTCCGAATAATCTACTATTTTTAAAAAGCTAGTTTGAGTCAGTTCGTTGTCTTCTAGTTTAATATCTAAGTATGCGGTGTCTTTGCTGTTTTCGCCGTGAGGAGGCATAAACTCAAATTTTATCATTTGATTGGTTTTTTGTGCTGTTTTCATAGCGTTGTTTTTTACTCCATCCCACATAAACCCAAATGACCTGTCTTCATTCATATTTACATCGTCGGCAAACCATTCTTTTAGCCCTACAGGAGTGCTAAGGAATGGGTATATCATTTTAGCTGAAGCATTGATTTCAAACTCGGCACTAAACTTAATTTTCGGCATGACTTTAATTCATCTATTTTGAGGTGTAAAGCTAGTTATAAAAAAGATTATCGAAAAGATTTGTTTTTTGAAAACTAAAAATACTACATTTGCACTCCCAAATAGAATAGAATAAATTTGGCGGGGTAGCTCAGATGGTTAGAGCACAGGATTCATAACCCTGAGGTCGGCAGTTCGATCCTGCTCCCCGCTACTTTCTACTAAACGATGTACATTTTTTGTGCATCGTTTTTTTTCTTTAATCTCTCACTAACAAGGCTTAATCCCAAAAATCTCAATAAAAACTCTTGGCTTTATTATAAGCAAAAGATTATTAAATAATTGCTATGATTTTTTATTTTATGTTGAAAAATTTTCTTCCAAAGCTAGACTTCAATCAACTTTGTAAAATTAAAATGTCAAAAAATAGAGAATTGATGTGTTTTTGGACAAATATTTAATTTAATATATTTATATACAATATTATAATTCTATTATTTCTATTGCTTTGCAATTAAAACACTAACTTTTAATGACTATTAAAACATGGGAAAGTCATATTTTATAATTTTCTAATGAGCATTTTGGGTTTAATATTGTTGCAGTAATTTGATTTTATCGTTTGCTGTTTTATGCGATATGGCAATAAACAGAGGACATTCATTTGAAGAGTAGTTTTTAGGTAATTTTTTTTAGATAATGTTGTAACTGTATGTAAAATATTGATTTATATATTCGTTCTATTATTTTTCATTTTACTATGAAACTGGCCATATAAAAAATATATTCCCAAACCTAATAGCAACCATATACCAAATCGTAGCCAGTTGGTAGCACCTAAAGCGGTCATTAAATACAGGTTGGTATATATGCCCAATATAGGAATTAAAGAATACTTTTTTTGATAGGCCATTGTTGCAACCCATGCCACTGTTGCCAGATAGGCCATTGTAGGAATGTTTTCTAAACTGAAGAATGAAGCTTCGTTTCCTGAAAATTTTAAAATATAAATAACGATAATAGCAACCGCAATCGCTGGCACTATCCATTTACCATTGATATAATATACTTTAAAAGTTTTTTGATTATTCTCTGTAGGCATGATAAGAACACCTGCACAAACCAGTGTAAAGGCAAACAATGTTCCAATACTGCACAAATCGGTTACTTCTGTAAGGTTCATAAACATAGAGGGCAATGCTACAAACACACCAGCAACTATAGTCGCAAACCATGGGGTTTTAAATTTGGGATGAATAGCAGAAAATAGGGGAGGGAGTAAACCGTCACGACTCATGCTCATCCATATTCGGGGTTGGCCTAGCTGAAAAACTAAAAGTACCGATGCCAAGGAAACTACGGCACTCAATGCAATAATTCCTGATAAAAAATGCAAACCATGTTGCTGAAAAACGTAAGATAAAGGGTCGCCTAGATTGAGCTCAATATAAGGTACCATGCCCGTAAGTACTAGCGTAACTAATACATAAAGTATTGTGCATATTGCCAAAGAATAAAACATAGAGCGGGGCAAATCTCGCTGCGGGTTTAGGCACTCTTCGGCGGTAGTGGATATGGCATCGAAGCCTATGTAAGCAAAGAATACGGCAGATACTCCTTTCAATACCCCCGACATTCCGTTTGGTGCAAAAGGTAGCCAATTGGATGGTGAAACATAATAAAAACCTATGGCTACGATTAGTAAAATCACAAAAAGTTTTAGCCCTACCAAAATATTGTTGATACGTTTTGATTCTTGAATACCCACGTAAACTACTGCGGTGATAAATAGGTTAATTAATAATGCAGGCAGGTCGAAAACTATTTTCATGCCTCCCAAAGAGGGTGCAGTAGCCCAAGCACGTTGGGCGATGAGATTACTTGTAGAAGTGCTGGTGGGTAGGTTGGTTGATGTAAAAGCGGTAAAATAATCCATGGTCAAATAAGCTGGAAAAGTAAAACCCAACCCTTCGCAAAGTGCAGTAAAATAATCTGACCAAGATATGGCAACGGCAATGTTTCCGATGGCATATTCCATCACCAAATCCCAGCCAATGATCCAAGCGATGACTTCGCCAAATGCTACGTAAGCGTATGTATAGGCACTGCCTGCCACTGGAATACTGGCAGCAAACTGGGCATAGCATAAGGCAGAAAACAAACAAGCTATTGCCGTAAAAACAAAAAGCAAAACTACAGCCGGGCCACCATTGGCACTGGCTGTACCTATAGTTCCATAAATACCAGCCCCTACAATAGCAGCAATACCAAAAGAAGTAAGGTCACGCACAGTAAGCGTTCTTTTCAATTGCTCACTGTGCGTAGATTGGTTGGTAAATTTTTTTTTTCTAAATAGATTCACTAATTACTAATGCTTAAAATAAATTTTACTTTTTTGGAACCGCTAAAAACAACTTAGAAACTGGAATTTCCTTGCGTGTGCCGCCTTCTGGTTGCAAGGTGACTTCTAATGATTGCCCACCTATGGCTTCAAAATATTCCACTTCTATTTTATGATATCCTTTGGTAAGCAATACTTTTCCAGTAGCGGTTTGTGCACCATGTGTACCATCTATTATGGCGATTTGTTTCCCGTCAATTAAAACACGGCTACCATCGTCAGAAGTGGTGTACAATGTATAATTTGATTCAGTATCTACCCATAAATTTGAAGAATAAACTATGCCCCAAAAGTCTTCTCTTTTGTTGATGTTGTCAAATTTTAAACTACTGCAAACTCCTTTGCTTATTATTTTCTCTTTTGAAAAATCGGGCAACATTTCCCATTTCCCTTCATAGTAGGCATAATTCCACCCATTCATAGCTGTATCATAAAATTGAATATTGGAGGAAGAAATTTGGCTATAGGATAATCCTTTTTTGGTAGCAATTGCATTGACTGTAGTTGATTTGGCGATGCTAAATGGTTTTGTATATACCAATGATTTTTCGTTAGGTACTGAACCATCTAGGGTGTAAAGTATTGTCGCCTCTTTGTTGTTTGCTTTTATTTCTACCATCTGACTTTTGTTAGAGGTCAATGTATCGGCAGGGGTAATGCTAGGTGTAAAAACATATTCATTTACTTTTGGCATTACAACATCTGCTGATGCAATAGCATATTTACCCGATCCAATTTCAAATATGGCTTTTCCATTTTCCAGTTTGATAAATGTTACTCCTTCAGCATTGTTATAAGATTTTCCATTTATCATAACTTTGCTTTCGCCTTCGGCTGGTAAATATACCAATGCACTTGTATTTACTGGTACTTCAATGCTCCAACTAAAGTTTTTGCCATCAAGTTTCCAATTGCTTATGATATTTCCGTACATAGAATTATGACTGGCATTTACATAGCTCACCTTTTCACTTAAATCAGGTTTCATGATTATTTTCTTAAAACCAGAAGCATTTACATCTGATCTTATTCCAGCCACATTTTCGTACATCCAAATGATAACATCGCCCAGCAACATCACATGGTTGCCAGAGTTCATGTCGGGTCTAGCTTTGTCGCCATTCCATAGTTCCCAAATAGTGGTTGCACCTTTTTCTATCTGATATCCCCAGCTTGGGTAATCTTTGTTGGTGGCCAAGGTGTATGCCAAATCTGGTCGTCCGTTTTCTGCCAATACTTTCATTTGCCACTGCCCACCAATAAGGCCTGTAGCGATTTTAGTATTTAGGTCAACAACCAATTTTTGAATTGTGTTTCTAAAAACAGCTTCTCTATTTTGGTCAGCAACTACGCCCATTCCTAGAGGAATAATGCTGGAGGCAATGGTATTGTTGTCATAAGTAAATTTTTCAGTATTGAACAACATGATATTGATTGCCTTTTTTAATTTTGCGGCTTCGGTTTTGTAAAATGTTGCATCATCCATTTTGCCAAGCATGTTGGCGTATTGTTCCAATAATGTAAAATCATAATACAAATAGCAGGAACTAAGTAGTACACCAGAGGTGACACGCTTAGGATCTTCACTCCATATAAGGTCTAATCTTTCAGGAGGCATACACCAGTCACCAAACATATTTCGTTCTATAATGCCATTTTTCATTTGAGAAATAGCCAAATTTGCAAACTTTTTCATCGCCTCATAATTGCGGGCTATCATACTTTTATCGCCTGTTTGTAAATACATGGCATAAGGCAAAATCACAAAACATGAAGGCCATACGATACCATCACTGTAAGCCTTAATCATACCGCTATGGGTAGGGGCTACATCTGGTATTGAACCAGTTTCTAACTGTGCGTCATTGATGTCTTGAAGCCATTTGTTATAAAGGGATATATTTCTAAAAATAAATGCCTCGCCTTTGGCCTCAATAGACCTGTCGCCAAGCCAACCCAAACGCTCATCTCTCTGTGGGCAATCGGTCGGCATACTTCTGTAATTGCCACGAATGCCCCAGTAACCATTTTTATGCAGTTGAGTCATGGTAGGGTTCGAGCATTCAAATTTTCCTATTGTTTCCACTGCATCATATATTACCATTCCTTCAATAGTTGATAAATCTGGTGTGCCAGGAAATCCTGTAATTTCCACATATCGAAATCCATGATATACAAATCTAGGCTCCCATTCTTCGCCTTTGGCATCGCCTCTTAGCGTGTATTGGTCTGTTACTTCGGCTGACCGCATATTCGCCAAATACAAAGAACCATCAGCTTTTAGCAGCTCTGAAAACACCATTTTTACTTTAGTTCCTTTGGCACCTTTTACCCTCAACTTTACCCATCCCACCATATTTTGTCCCATGTCGTAAATAAATACCCCTGGTTTAATTTCTTTTACAGAGATGGGTTTTAAAGATTCCATTATTTTAATCGGCTCTTTGTTTTCAGCTGAAAGTAATGGTGTTGGCACTGAGACTAGTGCTGCATTAATCCATGTCTTGTCACTAAAACCGGGTTTATCCCAGCCTGTCATTTCTTTAGTGGCGTCATAAAATTCCCCATCAAATTCATTGTTTTTGGTAATGGGGCCATAGCTAGTAAGTTTCCAAGTATTGTCTGTAGCTATGCTCTCCTTAGTGCCGTCGCTGTAAACAATATTTATTTGAGCCAATAGTTTTGGAAATCTTGGTTTATAGCCGGGAATGGTATCGGTGTATTTGTATTTGTCACTTACCCATTCTCCAGTAGCTTCTTGCAAGGGTCTTAGGCTAGTCCATCGACCAGCACCTATATAACTTCCAAAGGCATTTTTACCTTTTTGTAATAATTTAGAAACATCGTAAGTGTTGTAATACATTCGTTTTTCTGTTTGCGACAGGGCAGGGGCAAGTACGGCATCGCCCACTTTATTGCCGTTGATGTGAAATTCATACAACCCTGCGGCACTCACATAAAGCATGGCCGATTTTACTGTTTTTTTAATTTCTGATTCTTTGCGTACTATTCTTGCAATCATTACAGGATGGTTGGCAGTTGGGGTTTCTGCACCCATAGCTTTATCCATACCTATCCATTTGGCTTTCCAATCTGTGGGGCTTAATAGACCCATAGACCAAGACGATACTGGACTCCACTCACTTTCTTTGCCATTTTTGTCCCACAGTTTTACTTTCCAAAATACTTTAGAATCAGATTTCATGGGCTGTCCAGCGTATTTTACTTGAGTAGAAATGTCGGACAGTATTTTTCCACTGTCCCACAAATCTGCTTTCCCTGATGCCAGAGTGGCTTCTGAACTGGCAACCAAAATTTGGTAGGCCGTTTGTTTTTGAGCTTTTGCCTCACTTTCTGAAATCCAAGAAAGCTGCGGCTCTTTAACGTCTATACCTTCTGGATTGGTGAGATATTCGCAGCGCAAATTTTTTGGGTGAATGATGTCTTGGGCCAATAAAGACAGGGCTAGACTTGTTGATAATAGAAATGTTAGGATTACTTTTTTCATTAGGTTATTTGGGTTAGGGGTAATTGTTTTTTGTGAGATACATTTAAAATCTAAATATTTGGCTTAAATATTTTTAAAAACCTTGTTTAAGACGTTTAAATTATATTTAAAATATTTTTATTGGATTTTAAATTATTCAATATCAAGTTTTTCAAGTTTATTTCTAACTATAATTTCTTTCATTTTACTTTCTAATTCACTAAATGAATCCTTATTCACTGTCTTAATAATTTCACCATTTCCAATCCAATGGATTTCATCGCAAGTGACACTAAGTGTTGAGAAAATATGAGATGATAATATCACTATTTTGTTTAGGTCTTTGAGTTTATGTATAATTTCAGTTAGAATTATATTGCTTTGTATATCAACTCCATTGAATGGTTCGTCAAGAATAAAGTATTCGTTCTTTTGTAAAAGAATTGCTGTTATTGCTAATTTCTTTTTCATTCCAGTAGAATATGTTGAAACATATTGATTTAAAGGTAATTCAAAGATATTGTTACTTGCAATATTAACATTTTTATTTTCTCTTGCATTGCAAAGTAATTTTAGATATTCCTCACCAGTAATTTTAGAAAAAAAATATTGCTCGGTCAGTAACAGCCCTAAATGATTTTTTAATGGTTCTACACTTGCTTTAATTGCACCTTGATACTCTTCTAGGCCTGCAATACACCTAAATAAAGTCGTCTTCCCTGCACCGTTTTCGCCTACGATTCCATATACTTTACCTTCCAAAAAGGTAAGGTTAATATTAGTTAGAACATGTTTTGTTCCATAACTTTTTGTCAATTTTTCAATTACAATCATTTCAGATATTTTTCAAGCTGCCTTAAAGATTTTTTATAAAAGTATGGAATAGTTGCAAACAACATTGGAGGAAACCCGATACTTGAAGCTATTAAAATTGCTTCTTTCAGATTGATTTCATCAGGGTATGCTGAATATTTTACCAAAATTATGGTTGCCATAAAAAATAGCCCCAGTGTGTATAGTGCCAATAGAGCCTCAATATTTATATAATAAAATATGCATAATGCTATAAAAATAGGCATGCAAAGGATAGTTGAAAAAAATAATGCGGTTTTGATTTTTTGTAATAAAAATTGTTTTGAAGTCATTGCAAAAGACCAGACATAATATTCATTTTCTGGTGTTAGAAAAAAACCAAAAATTGTTAAGAAGACAAGTGTCAAAGAAAATATTCCAAGACTGAAATTATTAACCGAAATAGAAATAAAGGTCAATATATAGGCAATTAGAAAAATAAAAAATGTATTTCTAAAACCTACTATAAACTCAAAAGGCTTTTGATAGAAAGGAGTTGGTACAACAAAAATGAACGTGGTTTTGAAATTACCAAAACTGAGCAAAACACTAAACACAAAAAGTAATATTGGACTGCCAAAGCATTGTTTATAGACTAAAAATATTAGAAATGGTAGTGAGGTTATTAGATTTTCAACCACTCTCAGCAATCTGTACTGTTTACTATTAAAACACATTCTGAGAAAATCATTTCTACCTATTTCTGAAAGTTTAGATGTCAAAACCAATGAAATAAGTACAAAAGCATATTGTGCAAATTCTGTTTTGCTAAAAATGTAAATAGAACTTGCAAAAAAAAATGTTAAAATAATTAAATAGCCAAAAATAGGTTTAAGTCCAAAATCTTTGAACTTTCGGTTTGTTAATTTATACTGTAAAATAAAATATTCTATCATTAAAAATATGTCGTATTTTATTATGTGTAGGGTTAATTTAATTTATAAATTTTTACATAAAACATTTACATCCCCACCGTTTCCATCACCAAATAATCATTTTTCTTGTGCGAACTAATGTTGATCATTTCGGCAATATAGCCTGCCAAAAACAATTGAACGCCTATCACCAAAGCCACTAAAGCCAAGTAAAACCAAGTGTTGTTCACGATGTCTCTATCATGTATGTGGAAAGCTGAATTGTAAATTTTCTCTCCGATAAGGTACGTGGTCACAATAAAACCGAAGAGAAATGAAAGGCTGCCCAATGTGCCAAAAAAATGCATAGGACGTTTTCTAAATTTGGAAACAAAGGTGATGGAGAGTAAATCCAAAAAGCCGAAAACAAAACGCTCTAGCCCAAATTTTGTAGTGCCGTATTTGCGGGCTTGGTGCTGCACTACTTTTTCTCCAATCTTACGAAAGCCGCTCCACTTCGCTATTACAGGTATGTAGCGGTGCATCTCGCCATATACATCTATATTTTTTACTACCTTTTTTTTATATGCTTTTAATCCGCAATTAAAGTCGTGCAGCTGTATGCCCGATATACTGCGGGTTACAGCATTGAATAATTTGGTAGGAAGTGTTTTTGTAATGGGATCAAATCGTTTTTCTTTCCAGCCAGAAACGAGATCGTAATCTTGTTCCATTATCATGTTGTAAAGGCCAGGTATCTCGTCAGGACTGTCTTGCAGGTCAGCATCCATGGTGATTACCACCTCACCAACACAATGCTGAAAACCAACTTGCAACGCTGCCGATTTGCCATAATTCCTGTTAAATTTTATTCCTTTGTTGTTGCCGTTGCCTGCAGACAATTTTTCAATCACTTTCCAAGAATCATCGGTGCTGCCATCGTCTATCAATAGTACTTCATAGCTGTATTGATTGGCTAGCATTACACGCTCTATCCAAGCACATAATTCAGGAAGCGACTCGGCTTCGTTCAGCAATGGAACTACGATTGAAATTTGTTTCGACATGATATGAAGGCAACTTGCCTATGATTAATAATTAAGGATAAAATGATTGTTGTTAAACACCGCCTTGGCTCTGCCCTTTAGCGTATGCCCTAAGAATGGTGTGTTTTTTGACTTCGATTTGATGTGACTTTTTTCAAACTGCCACTCCATATTTGGGTCAAATAAGGTAAGATTTGCAGGTTGGTTTTCTTCAATGGTGGGTATGTGTAATTTTAATATTTCCCTAGGCCTGTAAGCAATTTTATCTAATAGTTGCTCTATTAATAAACAGCTTGAAAGTGCTTTGTTTACAATGCCAAAAGTAGTTTCCAGCCCAATCATACCAAACTCTGCAAGGTCAAATTCTAAATTTTTACTCTCCACATCTTGTGGTATATGGTCAGAAACTATAGCATCTATAGCCCCAGTAGCTACTGCTGCTATCAGCAATTGAATGTCTTCTTGTGTTCTTAATGGTGGATTAACTTTCAAATTGGTATCAAATGTTTGTACCAGTGTATCGTTCAACACCAATTGGTAGGCTGCTACATCGCATGTAACACTAAGCCCTTCTGATTTGGCAAGGCTAATCAATGCAACCGATTTCGGACTAGAAATATGTGCAAAGTGAATTTTACCACCCGTATATTTTAAAATACTTAAATCTCTTTCCACCATCAATTCTTCAGCAATTTTCGGAATGCCTTTCAAGCCCAGCATAGTGCTTTCTATGCTTTCGTTCATTTGCCCAAAGTGGCTGATATGGTTGTCCTCTGCATGGTTAATAAGCAACCCATCGAATGTTTTCAGGTATTGTAGCGTTTTCAACAATACATCGGAATGCCATATAGGCAAGTCGCCATCGGTAAAGGCAACTGCACCTGCATAGTGCAAGTCCATCATTTCTGTAATCTCTTTGCCCTCTCTATTGTTGGTCACGGCAGCCATGGGGTGCACCTGAACCAATTGGTCTCTACATTTGGATTTGATAAAACTGACCACATTTTTAGATTGCACCACAGGTTTGGTATCGGGCAGCGAGGCAATATCGGTAAAGCCGCCTGCTGCTGCTGCTGCACAGACTGATGCAATGTCTTCTTTGTGCTCAAAACCTGGCTCGCCAATAGTAGTTCGCATGTCGAACCAACCTATGGAAAGCTGCAATCCATGAGCATCTATAATAGTTTCAGCTCCATTGTCTTCATTTGAAATTTGTTGAATAATACCATCCACAACCAGCACATTTTTTACAGTGCGGTGGTGTGTAGAATTTTTATCTATTATCTCTGCACCCTTTATGAGTACTCGCATATATGTTTTTTTTATTTGTAAAATCTCAATAATAAGGCTTCGGCAATCAAGAAAAATAGGGCTGCCATTAAGCAATATTTCCATAGCGAAACACCTATATTTTCTGCTTTAAATTCATTCAAAAAAGATTCATTCGCATCGGCTTTGTACACATGCAAATTTTTGTAATTTTTTGCCAATACCGTTAATTCATCAACGGTATAGGTAGAGGTTGCAGACTCTTGTTTCCCTTGATTCAATGCCAAATTAGATATTACATCATTGTTGAATTTTAAAGAATATATGCCTGGCGAAACACCAATATTTGGTATAGCAAAAGTTAATTTTTTCCCCACCAATTGCTGTTGAGGAATGATTTTAAAACTGTCTTTTTCTAAACTAAATACTTGCGAAGCATTGTCAAAAGTATTGGGCAATATAAATTCTGCATTATTGCTTTGAAGGCTGTAGGCCAAGTGCGAGGCGTTGTGCAGGCTTTCAAATGCAATTTTATACATTACTGGTACAAACATAGCATGCTTAGGAAAATTGGTATTTTGCAAATCTAGCGGGGCAGCCATTAAGTATATTTTACCAGTTTGATTTCTAAAAAGCGAAAGGAATACATCACCATTGTTGTAGCTCAATATTTTTTCACCCTTCCCTTGTAAATCTAAGATGGGAAGGCAATAGGGCATATCTATTTTTTTGTCTTCTTTTTCAAATACATTTTTAAAAAACGGATTTTGATAATTGGGCGTTTGTAACGTATAGTTATTTCGAGATTGCTTTGAAGTATCAATATTTATTGGCGATAATGGGGGTAGTGCCAATTTTGCCATCAGTGCATTGTACGAGACTGTTTCTATTTGTTGTGCAGGGTACACTACTAGGCTACCACCCTTTCGTACAAAGGCATGCAAGGAAGTGATCAGTGCTTCGGGTATAGTTTTTAAATCTTCTAGTACTATCAGCGATGAGGCTTCTATTTGCGAATAATCCAAATCATTTACAGGGCGGCTAGTAATATCAAATACTTGGTCGTTGCTGTACACTTTTTTAACATAACCTTCGCTAGTTTGGAAAAGGTTCAAAACCTTGATTTTTTGGGAAATATTCAAAACAAAATAATAGCTATTGTCGAACACCACAGGGTAATCTTCAAAAACCAGTCTGCATTTTTTTTGCCCTGCGGTGGTGCATACAAAATTGATGGCAATTTTCTCTACGCTGCCAGCAGCAATGTTCACCTCAGTCGCACTGGCTTGAGTGTTGTCTATGTATAGTTTGACCAGTATTTTTTTAGCTTCCTCGGCACCGGTGTTGTATATTTTTGTTTCTATGGTGTTGCTTTCATTTGCCCGCACTATAGGGCTGCTAAGCCATACAGAATCTATGTAAACATTTGCTTTTTGTGTGGCTTGCAACGGAACAAAATAATATTGATTGTTGCTGTCAAGTGCTAGTTTTGTCAAATCGCCAGCAGTACTTTTTTGAAAATCGCTGAAAATAAATACCTGATTATTTTTAGTAGCATTAATTGTTGTGTTCTCTATTCTTTTCAATACACTATTTATTTCTCGGTAACTATGGCTGTAGCCAATGCTGGTAAGGCGTTCGGCAAGTTTATCTTTGTTGATTAAAAACTGGTCTTTCCCCTCAAAATCGTTGGTAGTAATTTGAAACTGCGTATTCAACGGATACAATTCTGAGAGTTTGGCAAAATCTCTAATGGCTAAATCCAATAAATTTTCTCCATTATTGCCCGATTGCATGCTGTAAGAATTGTCTAGATAAGCCAAAACATTGGGCTTGGACTGCATTTGCTTGGCATTATCTCCAGCAATAAAAGGTTGAGCAAATGCAAATACTAAAAACGAAATGAATAAAATGCGGCAAGCCAACACCAGCAAATGCTTTAATTTTAATCTCGATGTCGTAATTTCCTTAACATTTTTAAGAAACTTTACGTTTGTAAACAAAATTGTTTTTGGACGTTGGAAATTGAATAAATGAATAATGACAGGAATCGATACTGCCAACAAGCCAAACAAAAATAAAGGATATAAAAAACTCATCTGAATTCAAAATTACAAAACCATGCGGAATAAATAAGCAACTTGGTACAACATATCTCTTTTGAATTTAGATTGAATTTTGAATATATATATTAATTTTAAATCTTAAATTTTAACAAAACAAAACAATTATGAAAAAGTACGCAATCATCTTTTTTGGTGTAGTAGCAGTAGCTTCTATTTTATTCAATATTTTCGCTTTCAAAGGTGCAGATAAAACAGCAGATTATGGCAATGGATATATCCTTTTAGAAATTTATGAAATTCCTTCCTATTCCGATGCTGGGGTACACATTCATTATGGCAATTTAAAAACAGAAATTGTTCCATTCAAATCTTTTAAAGACAAAGCCAATCACGATGACAATGCTGATATTATCCTTAAATCAATCAACAAATTTGTAGAAGAAGGTTATAAAATAGAAAGCACCGCTGCTGGTCTTTCACAAGGCGGAATGATTACAAAAGTATTTATGAGAAAACAATAGGTGTATATAGTTATTTAAAAAAAGCCTTACTACGTTATTGAGTAAGGCTTTTTTTTTGATTGTGTGTTGGCAAATTGTGGTAAGAGGATGATTGTTTTAATTCATAATGGATGCGTGCTTATCTCTTTATTTTCTAAACAACCACTCTCCACCAATTGCGTGCTTTTCGTGATGTAATGCATGGTGATGCCCTACTGCATGAGCTTTGATGTGCAAGTTCAATTTTTCATCGCCAATAGTTTCTACATATTCTATTTTTATTTTGTGATAGCCTGCCTGCAATCCCAGCTTATGTCTATGCTCATGCTTGCCATGAATACGGTGTGCATCAATTACCTCTGCCTCGTCTATATATAACTTGGCCGCTTCGTCTATATGACTCATGTAAAAAGTATAAATAGCATCTTCGGGAATTTTAAGATAGCCTTCCAACACCAATCCAAAATTGTCTTTGCCTTTAAATTTCTCAAGTGAAATCAGCTGCAAGGTATCTTGCTCTAGTGGTTTCAGCGATTCAAAATCGGGAAAGCCATCAAATTCGCCTTCGAAATATTTATAGTTTAACCCAGAAAGTAAGTTGGTAGCAGTGCTATCACTTTTAATTAAATCCTTATTAAAATGCAATTCCAGCACAAGACTAGGCAAGTAGCCCGTTTTTAAAGCTATAGCTTTTACGGTAGTGGTGTGGTGCAAATGTATTGGATGCGTGTACAGCAAGCTAGTGGCAGTGGGTGTGCTGCCATCTAAGGTATATCTTATTTCTGCACCTACAGTGCGGCAATGTATCGGCACTGTATGTGTATTTATAAAATACCCTCCGTTAAATTCGGTGTAGGGTATTGCACAACCCTTGCCTTTAGTGATTGAGGTTGGTTTGTCTGTCTCAGCAACTCCCCAGGTTTTATTGGGCATTGTCCCCATTTCAAACTTTATATTTCCCCCTTCCATAATTTTGTGGTAAGGAACATAAGTTTTGGAATAGGAGGTGTCGTTTAGTTTTACTCCTTGTATGTAGGGGTTTCTAAATTGATTGTTTTTTGCTTCAATGGTAAATTTTTTTCCATTGGGCAATGTCAGTACTGCCTTAGTAAATAGAGGACTTCCGAATACAAACTCGGGTTGCCCAGGGCATACTTGATACATGCCTAAGGCACTCAAAACATACCATGCTGAGGTTTGCCCATTGTCTTCATCGCCACACAAGCCATCTTGATCTGCCCCATACATTTTATTCATTATGGTTCGGCTCCAGCTTTGTGCTTTCCATGGTTGCCCAGCATAGTTGTACAAATATACAAAGTGCTGCATAGGCTGGTTTCCATGGGCATATTGCCCCATTCTTCCGTTCACCATTTCGGTTATTTCATGAATTTGAAAACCATAATGATGGTAGTCAAAAACAGGAGGGAGGGTAAATACAGAATCCATCTTGGCAACGAAGTTTTCTTTGCCACCAACCAGATTTATCAACCCTTGAGGGTCTTGAAATACAGACCAGAGCCAGTGCCAAGCATTGCCTTCGGTATAGTGTCCTCCCCAAGCAAATTTATTAAAATGCTCTAGCCAACTTCCATCAATGTTTCTAGGCCTCATCATATTGGTATGGGCGTCAAACGTGTTTACATAATTGAATGCTCTTGAAAGGTAGAGTGCTGTGTCTTCATGGCGACCCAGCATTTTGCCTAGTTTATAAATGCAATAATCGTCGTAGGCGTATTCCATTGTTTTGGATACGCTTTCCCCTATCAATGTGGGTGTGTAGCCTAGTTTGTTGTAATATTTCAAACCATCTCTTCCCATCCAGCCAGTGGGGCGGCTTTCGTTGGCATCTTTGATCATGCCTTGGTAGGCTGTGGCGGCATCGAATTTAGTAAGTCCTTTGCTGTACGCATCTGCAAATAAGGAAGCGGCATGTGCACCTATCATTACTTCTTTGTAGCCTGGGTTTAGCCATCTAGGCAGCCAGCCGCCTTCTTTGTAAGCGTTTACTAGTGCTTGACAAAACTCTTGGTGTCGCTGTGGATACATGATACTAAAAAATGGAAATACGCCCCGAAAAGTATCCCACAATCCATTATCTGCGTACATAAAGCCCTCGTGTATGCGACCGTCAAAGGCACTATAATAATCAGGTAAACTATCAATCCCATATTCGTAAACCATGCGTGGGTAAAGCAAAGTGCGGTAAAGTGCAGTATAAAAAATTGTTTTTTGAACCTCGGTAGCACCCGAAATAGCTATTTTTTGCATTTCATGTTCCCAGGCAATTTTTGATTCTTTTTTAATTTCGTCAAATGATTTTGCTCCAATTTCTCTTTGTAGATTTAATTCAGCCTGCTCTATACTAATGAGTGAAGTGCCAATTCGCATATAGACAGGCTCTGTAGTATCGGTAGTAAATTTGACAAATGCACCTACATGGTCATTTTCTGCCTCTAGGTTGTCGCCATTAATGGTGTCGGTAATCCAAGTGCCACCTTTAAACTTTTTACTAAAAATGGCTACAAAATATCCCGAAAAATTTTCTGGTACTCCTCCTGTATGGTTTCTGCATACGCCTACTACTTTATTTTCTTCGGGAATTACCTTTACCATAGACCCACCATGAAAGGCATCTAAAACTATGTAAGCATTTTTAGATTTGGGAAAATTAAATTTGAAATAGGCACAGCGTTCGGTGGCGGTATATTCGGTGGTTACATTGTATTTGTCTAGCGCAACTTTGTAGCTATATGGGGTAGCTATTTCTTTAGTATGTACAAATGAAGAGGCTCTTTTGGTGACATCCAATTCTAGCTGCCCTACTTCGGGAAAAATAGAAAAAGTGCCATAGTCGCCCATCCATGGGCTGGGTATGCGTGTACCACGAAAACCTGATATGGTATTGGCCTTGTAGGTGTACACCCAGCCATCGGTATTGTTGTTTGTAGTTTGCGGCGTCCAATAAGTCATGCCAAATGGGCGAGATACCAATGGTAGCGTATTGCCATGCGATAGTTCTTTGGAAGAATTGGTTCCTATTAAAGGATTAATATACCTCGCCAAACTACTGTCTTGTGCATTGGAATACACCCATTGTGCTAAAAATATAAAAATAAAACTTGTTTTCCTTGCTATAATGCTACTGTACATGAGCTAAACCAACATTAAGGTTTTAATTTCATAAGAAATTAAATGAGATTTTACAAGTACAAAAATATACCTAAATAATTATAAAAAGGAATACGTATGCAAAACATTTCCTATGCTATACAGAAATTTACGAAAACAGAAACGAATTATAGCTGTTAAAGGTCAAATAATATTTGCCACCCTAGGTAAAGTAGGCTTGGTTTCAAATTTAAAAAAAGCGTAAACTTGCATCATTAGTATAATTACTGGCGAATTTCCATTTTTAAAACAACTTTTAGCATTGAACAAACAAGAGGTATTTCAGCATTTTTTTACCACTGCACTTCACTTGCAATTGCCAATTGCAATATGGCGCTCTCCTTACCAATCAGAGGTGACAGGTATCATAGACTTGGTGGGCAATGGGAAAAATGATTGGGGCTTTGATGCAACTAATACACCCGCAGGCTATGTTTTGCAGGGCTTTGATAATAACAATGATGCTCATAAAATTTTTATTCACGCTAGTATTGTTTGTCACGGGCAAGAGCCATTAGTCTTAAACCCTGCTCAACACTATCTGGTAAATGAAATATTGTGGCATAAATTCAAAGAAGTATATACCCAAAATGAAATCAAAAATCCAGTGTTGCCAAATATGCGTTCATCTGATTTGGCTGCTATACCCGCAGATTACCCAAGCATGGTGCAGCAGGCAGTAAAAGCTATAGAAAATCAGGAATTTAAAAAAGTAGTTCTGGCTAGAAAAAAAGTAATACAGCTATCCAAAAATCAAAATATTGTCGCTACTTTTTTCGCACTTTGCAAGGCGTATCCCAATGCTTTTGTATCTTTAAATTTTCACCCTTCTACAGGTTGCTGGATAGGTGCAAGCCCAGAATTACTGCTAAGTATAGACAAAGAGTGTATTTTTAGAACAGTAGCCTTGGCAGGAACTCAACCTGCGACCAAAGATATTCCACTAGCTAATATTGTGTGGTCGCACAAAGAAATAGAAGAACAGGCCTTGGTGGCTAGATACATTATCAATTGTTTTAAAGCCATTCGTCTTAGAGAATATGAAGACATTGGCCCTAGAACGGTAATAGCGGGCAATCTTGCACATTTGCAAACCGATTTCGAGGTAGATATGGTGGCTACTGGCTACCCCAATTTGGCAACATTAATGCTATCGCTATTGCACCCTACTTCTGCGGTGTGCGGTATGCCTAAGCAAGAAGCTCTTGAGTTTATCAATGCCAATGAGCAGATGAATCGCTCATTGTTTGCAGGATACTGTGGCCCTATTCATTTTGACAATCAATCAAGTTTATATGTAAATCTTAGATGTGCATGTGTTTATGCCAATGCGGTGGTGTTATATGCTGGTGCAGGCATTACCAAAGATTCTAATCCAGAAAAAGAGTTAGAAGAAACTAATGCAAAGATGGAAACTATAGGTAGATTTTTTGTATTCCAATAGTCTATTTGTAACATCATTCAATGTAAACATGCCTAGTATAATCCATAAAAAAAGGTCTTGTGATACAGTATCACAAGACCTTTTTTTATGGATTATTGTTTTGAATTATTTTACAAAATCGGCAGCACTCCAAAAATCTATAAATTCTAAATCTGTTTTAGCTTTTGCTGATATAGAGCTGTCTTTTGCTACTGCATTTTTCAAATTGCTAGTTACGCCAGCAGCATCTTTTTGTCTAGCGGCAATAACGGCTGCAAGGTAATGTCCCCATGCATCATCGCTATTTTTCTGCAAGGCAGAAGCAATAGATGTTTTAGCATTGCTGTAATCTTTTTTCAAAGTATAGGCCAATGCCAAGTCAAATAATACTTCATAAGATTCGTTGGTTTTAGTAAGGCTTTGAATTGCTGCATCGTATTGAGCATTTTTAATTTCCAATGCACCTTTGATAGACATCATTCCTTTTTTAACATCGTCGGTAGATTCTAGCATTGCCGCTTTATTGATTTCATCCAAACCTATTACTTTGGCACCTCTCAATAAATGTACTTCGGCCAAATTGGTATGGGCTTCAGCATTATTTTTGGCTTTTAAAGAAAGGTTAAATTGTGTTTCTGCAGTTTCTAAATATTTCATTTTGGTATTTTTATCTATGGCACTAGCATTGGCCATTTCTAAATACACTGCACCTAAATTGTTGTGCGACGCCCAGCTATCATTTTTCTTAGTTGCTGCCATGTATATACCTTCTTTCTCTTTCAAGTCTGTTGTCAAGGTTGCTGCATAAGCCAATTCATCATCTCTTAAAGAATCTGCACTTACTGCGTTGGTAGCAATTGATTTTGCAATAGTCAATAATTGCTCGTCATTTTTCTTAGGTTTAATGGTCAAAATTTCGGTACGTGCAGTACGCAATTTTGGGTAAACTTTTTGGAATAACGTTTTGTAATATTTTTGACCATGTAGTTCTTTCTCTTTTTCTATAAAAGTGCCTGTAGAGCTATTGATAATAGAAAGTGCACTTGCCTCTTCTTCTGGAGTAAGCACGCTAGTAGTATCGAAATATGACTTCAATGCACTCCAGTCTTGAATTACTCCTTTGGTTACAAAGTTTACGCTATCAGCAGCCATTTTTTTATCTTTGGCTTTTTTAGCTTTGCTTCCTTTTACCAATCTTTCTTTGTAAAAATTTACAATTGCATTTGCTCTATTTTCAGAAAGTTTAGCATTTATAATTTCACGACCCTCTGGAGAGTGCTCACCTACTACGCTTACCATTTTGGTTACGCTTTTCTTAGGCACAAAAGCATCAATAAATTTACCTTTGGTACCTTTTGTTTCTTTTACTTTTAGTTTAGCACTTTTTTGTTCAAAATAAAATTCTACACGATTAGGTGTATATTCCTCTTTGTTGTTATATCCATGTGCTGCATAAGAGGCAAATTTTACATCTTTTACCAATCTAGAGGTAATGATGATTCCTTTTGCTACTGGCATTTCTGGTGTAGTTTTAATTTTGCTCATAGCAGCATTGGCGGCCGAACCAATTACAACTACTTCACCATTGCCTATCTCTGTGGTGTAGCCAAATGAGAATTTTTTAGACAATGCAGGTGCTTGGGTTTTTGCTGTAGGGAAATCATTTCCCTTAAATTCAATTTTGCCCAAATCTAATTTTTGGCTACCGTATTTGTAAAAGGTACTTACGGTATATACTTTATTTTTTTTCAACATTTTCACGGGCAATTGAGCCGACATGTCAAATACTACGCTATCGCCATGCAATTCCAAAGGCGAAGGAGTAACGGTGAGTTTTTGATCTTTTGCCATTTTTACCATTTTAGGTAAAGAGCAACTTTCTAAAATCATTACCCCTAGCAACAATGCAACAGAGGACTTTTTGATAGATACCATAGGAAAAATTATATTTGTTTCGTTGCGAATTTATCGTTTAACCTCAAACATTACAACAAACCTTGTAATATTTTTTCCACTTTTATCAAAATTATTTTCCTAAATATTGAAAATTAATTCTATTTTTGTAAAAAGTTAATTCTTATGTTGGTAAATTTACAAGCGTTTATAGAAAAATATGCGTTCGGAGCTTGTTCCTACTGGGGCGACAAGTTTGGCATAGCTACCTCTGCAATTCGCTTCTTTTTTATCTATACCTCATTTTTAACTATGGGTTCGCCAATTATCATTTATCTTAGTTTGGCATTTTTAATGAACATACACAAACACCTTCGCCGCAACCGCAGCACTGTTTGGGATATTTAAGCTAGGGTGGTTATAGTTTTATTTTTTTAATCTCTTTCTAAAAAAATTCTTTTAGAATATCCTGTAGCATTAAATTCAACAATCAACCTGTTTCCAAAACCGATTTGAGTGCTATCGCATTGCTTGCCCGAAGTTAAATAGTAGCCAAATGCACGTACATTTCTTTCGTAGTAATAGCTGCGTTCGGGTCGGCCTAGTAACTCCACAATTTCGTCGTCATCTATTCCCAGCCATTCTTTTTTATTGGTCAAAATCAAATTTACCTTCGCTAACCTATTTCCTTCGCACCCCATTTTACTGGTTTTCCAAGCCAACGAATCAAAACCTTGAATTACTTTTTTTTCTTTGCAAGATGCTAAATATAGACACACAAAGACACACAAAATATAGTTTTTCATAGGCATGCAATATAATAGTAACAAAGGTAAGCAACGTTAATTTTTAGCAGCTATTGAATACCTAATTTTTCCACACTGCACAGCTACACAAAAAATATTGACTAATTTAGACTACTTCCATAAAATACCGAACACCACCCACGATGAATACCGAAGACACTACACCACTAGAACCCGACGAAGCATTTTCTAATGAGGATAAAATACACGATATATTGCCAGTTTCGGGCATGTATGAAAATTGGTTCTTAGAATATGCCTCTTATGTAATTTTGGAACGTGCCGTGCCCGCTATTGAAGACGGGTTGAAGCCTGTGCAACGCCGCATCATGCATGCCATGAAAGAAATGGACGATGGCAGGTACAATAAAGTTGCCAATATTATAGGCTCTACCATGCAATACCACCCCCACGGCGATGCCTCTATAGGCGATGCTGTAGTAAACATGGGGCAAAAAGATTTGCTGATAGATACCCAAGGAAACTGGGGCGACGTGCGAACAGGCGACGGTGCCGCTGCACCTAGATATATAGAGGCTAGGTTGTCTAAATTTGCATTGGATGTACTTTTTAATGCAGATACTACACTATGGCAGCTATCTTACGATGGTAGAAAAAGAGAACCAGTAAGTTTGCCTTCAAAATTTCCTTTGCTACTGGCACAAGGTGTAGAAGGTATAGCCGTAGGACTTGCTACCAAAGTAATGCCCCATAATTTTTGCGAACTGATTCTTGCCTCTATTGATGTACTGAAAAAAAAGCCTGTAACCATATACCCCGATTTTGCTACGGGGGGTATGATAGATGTAACCAACTACAACGAAGGCAAAAAAGGCGGCAAAATAAGAGTGCGTGCCAAGATAGAAGAGCTTGATAAAAAAACGCTTATTATCAAAGATATTCCTTTTGGTACTACCACTACTACGTTGATAGATTCTATTATCAAAGCCAATGATAATGGTAAAATCAAGATTAAAAAAGTAATAGACAATACTGCCAAAGATGTAGAAATACAAATTCAACTGGTGCCAGGCGTATCGCCCGATATTACTATCGATGCCTTGTATGCATTTACCGATTGCGAAGTGTCTATTTCGCCCAATGCTTGTGTTATCATTGCCGATAAGCCACATTTTATCAGTGTAGTAGATATATTGAAAACGTGTACCCAAAACACGCTGATTTTGCTACAAAGAGAGCTGGAAATAAAAAAACTGGACCTGATGGAAAAGTTGCTATTTTCTTCGTTAGAAAAAATATTTATTCAAGAAGAAATGTACATTGATTTTAAAAAGTATAGTGATAAAATAACCCTATTTCAGTACCTAGACGAGCGATTTGAGAAACATAAAAAGAATTTTTACCGTGCAATAATGGATGAGGATTTTGAAAAACTAACACAAATTCCCATGATTCGAATCACCCGATTCGATACCAATAAAGCAGATGAGAAAATGAGGGATTTGGAAGGTGTGCTAGCAGAAACGATACATCACTTAGCTCATTTGATAGATTATGCGATTAAATATTTTCAAGATTTATTAAAAAAATATGGTGTAGGCAGAGAACGCAAAACAGAAATACGAAATTTTGAAACCATCTCTGCAACTACGGTAGCTCTTGCCAATACTAAGCTGTACGTAAATCGTGCCGAGGGTTTTATGGGTACCAGCTTGAAAAAAGATGAGTTTGTAACCGATTGCTCTGACATAGATGATATTATCGTATTTCGCCGTGATGGCAAATGTACGGTGTACAAAATAGGAGAGAAGGTATTTGCAGGAAAAGACATTATTCACATAGGCGTATTTCGTAAAGGCGATGAACGTATGGTTTATAACATGGTGTATCTAGATGGTGACGCTGGTATTTCGATGGTAAAACGGTTTCAAGTAACAGGCGTAACCAGAGAAAAGGAGTACGACCTTACCAAGGGTAGCAAAGGCTCAAAAGTATTGTACTTTTCACACAACCCCAATGGCGAGGCCGAGCAAATTAACATTACGCTTACGCCAGCTTGCAAGGCAAAAATAAAAGTATTTGACTTTGATTTTAGCAACATTGAAATCAAAGGTCGTGGTTCCAATGGAAATATTCTGACCAAATATCCTGTAAAGAAAATACAGTTTAAACGTGCGGGAACATCAACACTAGAAGGCGTAAAAATATACTACGACGATAGTATAGGCAGGCTCAATGTAGATAATAGAGGGAAATATTTAGGCGTTTTCGATGGCGATGATAAATTGATTTGCTTTTACAAATCGGGTAGCTACGAAATCACATCTTTCGAACTCACCAATAGGTATGATATCAATGATGTATTGGCGATAGAAAAATTAGATTTAGCCAAAATAATATCTGCCATTTATTTTGACGGCGATAGTAAGGCTTATTTTGTGAAAAGATTCAAACTAGAAACCAGTACGGTGGGTAAAAAATTTCAGTTTATATCTGAGCATCCAGATTCTAGGCTACTGCTTACCTCTACGCAAGAAAGTACAGAGGTGAAATTTGAATTTGCGAAAAGTAAAAACACTACCATTCCTAACCAAACTTTTGTATTGGAAGATGTGGAAGAAATAAAAGGTTGGAAGGCCATAGGCACAAAGCTAACCATGCACAAAGTAAGCCATATTGAATTGGTAGAAAGTGTAATGGAAGAAGCTGTAGTAGTATTGCCAGAAGAGCCTGAAACGAGCGATGAGAAAAATATAAAAGTAGAAGTACCAACACAACCTAAAACGCAGCCACCGCTCACCACATTTACTACTGGTAATACAGTACACCTAGAGGTGACCCCAAAAAAACCGATGGGGAATAACGAGCAATTAGGCTTGTTTTAGTGGTTTTGAAATTAAAGGATTAGAAATTTAAATTGATTTTACACCTTTTAGAAAATATAATTTTACAAATAAATAATTAACACCTTAATATTTATGTACCTTCTTGGAATTGATATTGGCAGCTCGTCTGTAAAAGTTTGTTTGTTGAATGCCCAAACAGGTACTACGGTTGCCTCGGCTTTCTCACCTAAAATAGAAATGGAAATCATTGCCGCTCAAGCGGGCTGGGCAGAACAGCACCCATCAGCTTGGTGGGAGAATTT
>JAAFID010000034.1 GCA_013297765.1 Cytophagales bacterium
CCATACTTATGCAAAATCTGGTAACTATAAAGTAACATTAATCTTACGTGACCAACAGACTTGCAATTTGGTAGATTCTATAAGCAAAATGGTATATATATCGCCGCTTTATGATGGGGTTTCGGCTACAGCAAATCCTACTACCATATTTAAAAAACTATCTACAACCCTAACTGCTTTTCCCAGTACAGGCTACGATTACCAATGGTCGCCAAGCGATGTGCTTAGTAGCCCAACTAAATCTACTACTATTGCTAAACCGACAGATACCACTACATTTCAAGTAGAGCTAACCGACAGAATAAATAAGTGTACCGCCATTGCTAGGGTTACGGTGAATGTGCTTGAAATTATTTGTGGCGAACCAGATATTTATGTACCCAATGCCTTTACGCCCAATGAGGACAGGGATAATGAAGTATTATTAGTAAGAGGCAATAACATAGAAACCATGTTTTTTGCCGTTTACAGCCGTTGGGGAGAGAAAGTATTTGAAACCACCGACCCTAAAAAAGGCTGGGATGGCACCTACAAAGGCAAGAAAGTGGATCCTGATGTATTTGTATATTACCTTGAAGGCACTTGCTTAGACAAAGAAAAATTTTTAATCAAAGGCAATGTTACCTTAATCAGATAACCTTTGAGGAATTTCAAGTTCATATCGCCAATTTTAAAAAGGGTATTCAGTATCATTTTATTGATGCTTAATGCAATTTTCTTGAGCGGTCAAGACATTCATTTTTCCCAATTTATGTCCTCGCCTATGAACCTCAATCCTGCACAAACTGGCAATTTTGATGGCGTTATACGCATTGTAGGAAATGGTCGCAGGCAATGGAATTCGGTCACTATTCCCTACCAAACATTTGGATTGGCAGTAGATGGTAAATTTTTAAATATGAAAAATGTTGCTGGTGGTTTGGGCATTTATAACGACCGCACAGGCGATTCTAGATTAAATACTTTTATTGCCAATGCTTCACTTGCCTACACCATTCCATTTGACCGTAAAGCTACTCAGGGCATTACCATTGGCGTTATTTCTGGTATTACCCAGAGAAGTATTGATTACAGCAATCTTCGCTACGACAATCAATACAGCGGCACTGCATACGACCCTAACATCGCCTCGAACGAAGAGTTTGGAATGAATACACGCACCAATTTAAACCTGAATATGGGGGTACAATGGTTTAAAAATAAAAGTGAAAGGAATAAAATAACAACAGGAATAGCCTTGTACAATATTGCTAAGCCCAATCAATCTTTTAGTGATGCCACGCCTGTGCCACTAGATACTAGGCTGAATATACATGCAGGTTTGCAAAGAAAAATTTCCAAAAGAGTAGATGTACTTCCCGCACTGCTATGGTCAAATCAAGGAGCGTATAATGCTTTGCTCTTTGGTACATCGGTCAAGTACATTATGAATCTTAATCCCAATCATTACCGTGCGGTTTATATAGGTGCCTGGACTAGGGGAGGAGATGCAGGCTGGCTTTCGGTAGGTATGGATTATGGCAATTTGTACACCTGTATCAGTTACGATATTAACTACAGTAGGCTTTCACCTGCAAGCAATTACCGTGGCGGTATAGAAATATCAGCCATTTATATTATTAAAAATTTGATGCCGAAAAGAAAACGATATTTATCCTGTCCCGATTTTTTGTAAAATGAAAAGGCTATTAAAACATTTATTTCAATTAAAATTTCTTATCCCTTTAGTAGTGGTCTATGCCCTCGCTAGCCAGTATTTACAAGCACAGTCGCCTACACAATGGATTAAATATGGAGATAAATCTTGGGCTGAAAAAGATTACTACGGAGCATCGAAATATTATAAAGAGGCTTTTGTAATAGACTCTACGAATCTTGAAACACTTAACAAATACGCTAGTGCCTTGCGCATGTACAACGATTACCTTTTGGCAGAGAAATATTATCAGTATTTGTACAAATTAGACAAAGGAAAAAACTACAAGGAAGCCTTATTTTGGCTGTCCACCATGCAAAAGTCCAATGCCAAATACCAAGATGCTAGAAAAAATTTCACCAAGTTTAGTACGGTTTATAAAGACCGAAATTCATTTATTTATAAAAAAACAATTCAAGAAATTCAATCTTGTGCCTTTGCTCAAGAACTGATGAAAGATACCGTAAAAGTAATCGTAAAGAATTTGGGAACGCCCGTAAACACGGTCAATGCAGACTTTGCAGCCGTGCAACTAAATGATTCTATGTTGTATTTTTCCTCTCTTCGTCAAGCAGAAGTAGTGGTAGAGAAAACTAAAAATACCACAGATTATATTGTTCAAATTTTTTCTATTTATAAGAAAGATACGCTGTGGAAGAATGATAGCTTAAAGAAGTTCATTAGCGATAAAACAGCCCAAAATGCCAATGGAACTTTCAATGCTGACCATAGCAAGTTTTACTTTACCCGCTGCACCGAAGGCCAGCAGTGTAAAATATGGGTAACCGAGCGTAATGGAAAGTTGTGGAATATCCCTTATCAGCTTCCTGTCCCCATCAATCAAGAAGGATTTACCAGTACGCAGCCGCACGTTGCAAATATTGATGGAAAAGAATGGATGTTTTTTGTAGCTGACTTTGAAAAAGGAAAAGGTAAATTAGACATTTGGCAAGCCGAACTGAGAGGAAATGTATTTGCAGAAGTTCAAAATTTAGGCGATTCTATCAACTCCATAGACGACGAACTTTCGCCATATTATAATTCAGAAAATCAGCAGTTGTACTTTGCATCGGCATGGCACTATGGCCTTGGTGGGTTTGATATATTTCAAGCGAGCAAAAAAGCAAACGGCTGGTCTACCCCAAAAAACCTGGGCTACCCAATCAATACCAGTGCAAATGATTTTTATTATTCCACTTATGCCAAAACCAAAACTGCCTACCTTACCAGCAACCGTGTAGGTTCTATTACCGCCAAAAGTGCCACGTGTTGCAATGATATTTGGAAATACCAATTTTTAGAAGCTGCACCCACAGCCATTTCCGCCATTCCACAAAAAGATTCTAGTTTTTTGGAATTGGAAAAATATGTGCCCGTTACGTTATATTTTCATAACGATGAGCCTATGCCTAAGTCGGTAGATACCACTACTACATTGACCTACGAGCAAACGATTTCTAATTACCGCAACCAATTTCCCATTTATCAAAAAGAATTTACCAAAGGATTAACACCTCAGCAAAAAATTACAGCTACCAAAGATTTGGAAAGTTTTTTAAACCAAGAGGTAGAGGCAGGCTTTACTCACTTACAAAAATTTGCTACACAATTGCTTAAAAATTTAAATCGTGGACAGCGTATAGAACTTACTGTTAAAGGGTTTGCCAGCCCATTGGCCAAGACAGATTACAATGTTCACCTTACTTTAAGGCGTATTGCCAGTATGGAAAATTATTTAAAATCGTTTCAAAATGGGGCAATGTTACCCTACCTTGGCGACTCGGCAAGTAACGGGGGTAGTCTTAGTTTTATTAAAATTCCTTATGGGGAATACAAATCTGGCGAAGCGGTTGTTGATGATTTTGAAAATACACAGCAATCTATATATAGCCCAGCGGCAGCTAGAGAGCGGCGGATAGAAATTGTAAATGTGGCACTTTCACATAAAGACAGCTTGACTGCAGATATTTTATTTGTAAAGGAAATTAAAAATTTTGGAACAGTACTTCAAGGAGATACTTTGCAGTTCGATTTTCAGTTTAAAAATTCGGGAAAAAAACCTTTGCAGATACAATCGGTTATTAGCCCTAATGATTTGGTAAAAGTTGGCTATATAAAAGCCCCCATTCTTCCCAATCAGCAATCTACCATAAAAGTAACGGTAGTGACTAGCAAAATGATTGGCAAACAATTTTTACATTTGCAAATAGAAACCAATGCAAGAAAAAAAACAAAAGAATTGACCTTGACTATGGAAGTATTTAAAAAAGATTAAACCACCACTGGGGCGAAATATTCCATTTATGAGCAACGATACGAATATTATTAAAAAAATAGAATCATTGGAATACAAGGTAAAACTGATGATTTCTGAACGGCTGCAGTTGCAAACAGAGCTAAAATCTATGCAATTGGAAGTTACCAAATTGCAAACTGCCATGCTAGAGAAAAACGATGATATAAAAAACTTTCAAAATCAACATAAAATCACTAAAATTGCAAATGTAGTTTCAGACACTACAAAGAGTAATGTTGAATTGCGAATGTTGTTGAACGATTACATTCGAGAAATAGACAAATGTATAGCTCATTTAAGTGAATAATATAAACGATCTTCCCTAATGGGGGAACTATCCATAAAAATCAGAATTGCAGACAGGGAGTACCCTATGACGGTACCATCTGCTGATGAAGAACGGCTAAGAATCGCCGGAAGATTAATCAATGAAAAGTTGAAAGTTTTTAAAGAAACTTTTGGAATAGACGACAAGCAAGACCTATTGGCAATGGTGGCTTTCGATAGCATGGTAGAACGATTAAAATCGGAAAATTCCAGTAAAGAATTGACCGAGACCATCGAATCTAAAATAACCCAATTAGATACACTACTAGGTGCTTCATTGAAATAATTTTTTAAATCTGAACTGACTTTTTCACTTATTAGGCTGTGCCCTCTTTTAGGGTCTGCACTATTTTTATATTCTTTAACTATAATATTTTATAATTTCATAATGGATACTATTTTATACATTGTTGTTACTGCACTGGTTGCTACTGGTGCGGGAGTTTTAGTAGGTCGAATGATATTTTCTAAAGTTGCGGCAAAACACGAAGAGGCTGCGATTGAAAAATCTAAACTAATCATCAAAGAAGCCGAGTTGCAAGGAGAGAAAGCCAAGAATACCAAAATTTTAGAATCAAAGGAACAGTTTTTGAAGCTCAAAGCAGAATTTGAAGAGGAAGCCAATAAAAAGAAAAACATCATTCTTCAAAATGAACAAAAACTAAAACAAAGAGATCAGAATCTTTCCAAAATGATGGAGCAAAACCAAAGGAAAGAAGCGGAACTAGAAAGCATGAAAGAAAACTTGACCGCTCAACTAGAAATAGTTGCAAAGCGTAAAGAAGATGCTGAGCAACTGCGTTTACAACAAGTATCTAAACTAGAAAAAATAGCCAACCTTACCGCCGACGATGCTAGAAACCAAATTGTGGAAGCATTGAAAGAAGAGGCTAAAAGCAAAGCATCATCGTACATCAAAGACATTGTAGATGAGGCAAAATTGACTGCCACTAAAGAAGCTAAGAAAATTATTATAGAAACCATTCAGCGTACGGCTTCTGAAACTGCGGTAGAAAATTGTGTTTCTATTTTCAATATTGATAGCGAAGACATTAAAGGTAAGATAATAGGTCGTGAAGGTAGAAACATTCGTGCATTAGAGGCTGCCACAGGCGTAGAGATTATAGTGGACGATACTCCCGATGCCATCATTATCTCTGGTTTTGACCCAGTACGTAGAGAAGTAGCCCGTCTTTCGCTACACCGTTTGGTGCAAGATGGCCGTATTCACCCAGCGAGAATAGAGGAAATAGTTGCGAAAACTTTCAAAAACATAGAAGAAGAGATTATAGAAATAGGAGAGCGAACCGTGATAGACCTAGGTATTCATGGGCTACACCCCGAGTTGATAAAATATGTTGGGCGTATGCGTTTCCGTTCTTCTTACGGCCAAAATTTGTTGCAACACTCTAGAGAAGTAGCCAAACTAGCCTCGGCAATGGCAGCTGAATTGGGCTTGAACCCCAAAGTTGCCAAACGTGCAGGCTTGCTTCACGATATAGGCAAAGTGCCAACTGAAGAATCAGAATTGCCACACGCACTTTTGGGAATGGAGCTGGCCAAAAAGTTTAAAGAGTCACCAGAAGTATGCAACGCCATAGGTGCCCACCACGACGAGATAGAAATGACCTACATGATTTCGCCATTGATTCAAATTTGCGATTCGATATCTGGCTCTAGACCAGGAGCTCGCCGTGAGATGATGGAATCGTACATGAAACGATTGAAAGAACTAGAGGCACTGGCATTGTCATTTGATGGTGTTACCAAATGCTTTGCCATTCAAGCAGGTAGAGAGTTACGCATCATGGTCGATGCCGACAACGTAAGCGATGAAAAAGCGGGAATGCTATCTTTCGATATTTCAAAGAAAATAGAAAACGACATGCAATACCCCGGACAGATAAAAGTAACCGTAATCAGAGAAATGAGAGCGGTGAGTTTTGCGAAGTAGGGCTAGCAATTTTATTGGCTATACGTCATTGCTATTGCGTATAGCCAACAAAAAAGAGGTATAGTTACCTATGGATATGGAGTGGTGAATACAGAATTGTTAGCGGTAATTGTAACAAACGACAGAGAAACTTTTGAATAATGTATTAAGATTAATGAAAGGAGAACATCACTACAAAGCGACAATTAAGTGGACAGGAAATAAAGGTACGGGAACAGACAATTACAAGAATTACGAAAGAAATCATAATATATTAATTGAGAACAAGTCCGACATTTTAGGTTCTTCTGACCCAGCATTCCGTGGAGACGGTACGAAACATAATCCAGAAGATTTGTTAATATCTTCTATATCGGCTTGTCATATGCTTTGGTACTTACATTTGTGTTCTGAGGCTGGAGTTGTCGTGGTTGACTACATTGACAATGTAACAGGACTTATGGTTGAGACTTCTAACGGTGGCGGACACTTTGCCGAAGTAACTCTAAATCCAATCGTGACTGTAGCAGAAGATTCGATGATTGACAAAGCAAACGAACTACACAAAAAAGCGAACGAGTTGTGTTTTATTGCAAATTCGGTAAACTTTCCTGTAAAGCACAAGCCGACTTCAAATGTATTTGAGAACAAAAAATAAAACAACGAACCGCTAACATGGTATTTATTAATGAAGGGTTATTGTTTGTAGGTCGTAGTTTTGCTCTCCTGGGTTGCTTGTCTCGGGGGATAATTTCGCAGTTCTTTTACCCCTTCATTCATAAATACCCGCACGTTACCTGATATTTTAATAAGTAAACTCACATGAAAACGCTTAGACTTTGGGATTTTATTGCTTTCTCTGACAATTGGTTAGATTGTGATACTTCAACTTTAGACGAGATTTCACCATCTTGGTTTGATAGGAGAGAAACATTACAAAAAAACTCTCAAGAATATGATGATTTTATTACAAAACTAAAAAGAAGGCATGCTATAGAAACTGGAATAATTGAAAGGATGTATGACTTAGATAAAGGGGTTACAGAAACGCTAATTAATGAAGGTTTCTTAGGTGCTTTAATAAGTCATAACGATACAAATATTCCGAAGCAAAGTCTATTAAATCATTTACAAGATCATTTAGACGCTGTTGATTTTATATTTGATGTGGTAAAGGAAAATAGACATCTTACAAAAGGATTTATATGTGATTTACACTATTTGGTTACACGACATCAAGAATTTGCCGAAGGAAGAGACCAATTTGGAAATAAAACTAAGATTCCTTTGATAAAAGGAAAGTTTAAAGAAAGGGAAAACAATCCAACTAGAGAAGATGGAACTGTAATTTTATATTGTCCACCTGAACATGTTGATGCAGAAATGGATAAACTTATTGTCATTTATGATGAGTTAACCAAAAAGAAAGTAAATCCCTTAATTGTTGCTACTTGGGTGCATCACGCATTTACCACAATACACCCCTTTCAAGATGGAAATGGAAGAGTTGTAAGACTTATTGCCAGCCTAATCTTTATTAAAAATAATTATTTCCCTATTACTGTTTTAAGAGAAGAGGCAAAAGTTAAATATATTGAAGCATTAGAATTGGCTGACAATGGAGAACCTCAAAAACTCATTTCATACTTTGCTGAAATTCAAAAGAGAAATATTGAAGAGGCTTTAAATATTAAAGAGGTTAGTAGTAATTCCCTTGTTGAGGTAACTAACATATTTAAATTAAAGCTAGAAACTAAACAGAAAGAACGAAAACAGAAATATGAAAAGCAATTATCAGAAAGGAGAATGCAGGTTTTTAATTACTGCGAAAGATTTTTAAATGAATATATAAATAAATTGCAAAATGATTTTGATGAAAATGTAAAATTCAGCATCATAGCTAGCAACCCTGAAGAGACTGAAGAACAACATTATTACTATAGACAAATAGTAAACTATGCTAAAAAACATAATTATTTTTTCAATCGATCATTACCAAAAGCATACTTAAAATTTAAAATAGAATTATTTGATAATAAAAAATATGAACTTGGCATAACTATTCATCATTATGGGTACGATGATAGTGTGATTGCGATAGGTGCATTTCTAGAATACAAGGACATTGCGATTGAGGATGACAAAGATACAACTATCCCTTTAGACATAAGACCTCATGTTATTTCAATCAAAGACGATGTAGAATCAAAAGAAAAGAATATTCGAATTCATCTTGAAAATATCTTAACAGCAACTATTGCACAAGTGGCAAGTGAAATATAAAACATCAGGAACAGCACCAGGCAAGAAGCTTGGTGGTGCTACTTGGTGCATTATTTCGCCTGACTTCCATCAAACTGATATGTGGGCAACAAAATAGCCAATGGGGCAACAACTGGGCAACAAATATAAGTAAAAAAATTAGCGTTGGGCAATAAAAAAGAGAAATAAAAGTGTACTTAAGCTAAACAAAAACAGACACTTGAAAATAAATTACTTCCCGATACAAAACTTGCTAAAAATATTGCCTAGTAAATCGTCGTTGGTTATTTCGCCTGTTATTTCGCCTAAAAAATAAAGTGCTTGGCGAATGTCTTGTGCCAAAAAATCGCTTGCTGTTTTTTGCTCTATCGCCAATAAAACTTTGTGTAGAGATGTAGTGGTGTTGCTCAAACTTTCAAAATGACGCATATTGGTCACTATGGTATTACCTGTTTTGAAACTAGCATAGTTGATAGCTTCTAGCAATTTGGTACGTAGTGCCTCTAGCCCAGCATTGTGGGCTGCCGAGATGTAGATGATGCCATCAAAATTTCTAAAAGCATGTATTTTTTTGCTGGTCGTATCTATTTTGTTGCCCACGATAAGGTAGGGAATGGAGAGTAATTTTATTTCATCTATGGCTTCAATTAATTCGTTTTCAGAAGTAGTATTGACATCAAATAAATAAATAATCAAGCTGGCTTGCTTCATTTTTTGTCGAGTACGCTCTATGCCCATGTGCTCTAGTTTGTCTATTGTTTCTCGCAAACCAGCAGTATCTACAAATCGAAAATTGACGCCTTCAATCGAGATTTCGTCTTCTATAAAATCTCTGGTGGTGCCTGCTATTTCCGATACCATTGCCTTATCTTCTTTTAGTAGTGCATTGAGCAAAGTAGATTTACCAGCATTTGGCTTGCCCACAATCACTGTGGGAACTCCGTTTTTTATCACATTGCCTAGATCAAAGGATTTTATCAACGCATCTACCGAGCGTTTTATGCTTGTCACCAAGTCGGTCAATTTCTTACGATCGGCAAACTCTACGTCCTCTTCACTAAAATCCAATTCTAGCTCTATGAGCGAGGCAAAATTGAGCAATTCTTGCCTTAGATTAATGATGTCTTGCGAAAAGCCGCCCCGCATCTGTGCTATAGCGGCTATATGAGAGGCTTCTGAATCTACGGCTATCATATCGGCTACTGCCTCGGCCTGAGCCAAATCAATTTTGCCGTTTAGAAATGCTCGGAGCGTAAACTCGCCAGCCCTAGCATATCTAGCACCGCCAGCAATAAGTAGCTGCATTATTTTTTTTACAATAAATGAAGAGCCGTGGCAGGAAATTTCCACTATGTCATCGCCAGTGTAAGATTTTGGGCTTTTAAAAATAGTGGCTACAACTTCATCAATAGGCTCGCCATTGCGGTGAATAAGCCCAAAATGAACGGTATGCGTAGGCACATCAATCAAATTTTTGCCTTTAAAAACGGTACTTGCAATAGCTATAGCTTCTGGCCCAGAGATACGTATTACGGCTATGGCACCTACACCATTGGCTGTAGCTAGTGCAACTATGGTATCGTTGTGTATCAACATGGCTTTTATTTTTTGCTGTACATAGATTCAAAAGTAGCCCAGTCGGTTTTTTGATAAAAATTTTCACCATAGTAATGTAAAATTTTGTCCAACACATCTACTTCCAAATAACTAGAAATAGGCTGCAATAGATTTTCTTTTTCATCCAAATATACTGTGGTGGGAAAACCAGTAGCTTTAAAAATTTTTGAAGCCAATTCTCTTTCTGTCATCTCTTTACCTTTGTAAACGGTTTTGGCATCACTTTCGGCATTCAGTTTTACAGCATAATATTTCTCGTTTAGATAATTTCCTATTTGTACATTACTCAGGGTATTGGCGTCCATTTTTTTGCACCAACCGCACCAATCGGTGTACACGTCTATAAATATTTTTCTAGGTTTTTTGGCAGTCAATTTTTGTGCTTGTTCGTAAGTAATCCACTGCACTATAGAAGGTTTTTCTTTGTTTCTAAAATTACTAAACGTGAAAATACAAATGGTAGCAAAAGCAATACCTACAACGAGGTAGAAGGGTTTTAAATGGATTAATTTCATATACTATATTTTGAAAGGGTATAGGGTTCTTTTTTTATATCCAATTGAAAATGGGGGTAGGTACAAGATAATAAAATTTGAGAGATTAGTTTCTATCTCCTCACTTCAATTTTTCTAGGGTTAGGTCATTACGGAAGATTCTAAACAGTATTTTTTATACCTAAATTTCAAGGCCTACTATTCATAAAATAACAGTAGGCTTTGAAATCAAAATGCATTATCCATATTAATCCCAATCAAAATCATTGTGGTTAGAATTACCATTGTTAGTATTTTCGTTGCTTACTACCCAAGGATATTTTAGATAAACGCCTGGAGCAATATAATCAGGGCCTTTAAAAAAGCGATATCTAAAATCTAGCCCAAGAATATAATTAGCCCAAGCCGAAGTTTGTAAACCTATCTGCATGTGGGCATTTTTTTTAAATTCTACAACGGGGCCAATGGATACGCCTGCAAATCCTACTCCTGTTTGGGCTTCAGTATATATTCTACATTTACCTTTTTGAAAATCTATTCCTAAATCTACGCTGTATGGAAAATTATCCATATTCCAGTAGGCAACTTCAATTCCAAAACTAGATTTTACTGACTTGTCACCAATGTTTAAATGATACATTGGCCCTATACTAAATATGTCTTGAGAGAAAGCAAAAGTGCCCCAAAACAAAATTATCGTAATTATTAATTTTACTTGAAGCACTTTCATTATTATACCAATGCTTTTTTTCTAGCCAATACTTTCAAGGTTGCTGCAACAATATTAGCTGCCTTCAAGCCATATTTTTCCATCAATTGATCTGGTGTACCACTTTCGCCAAAAGTATCTTGTACGGCTACTAGTTCTAGTGGCATAGGATTGTGCTTGCAAAGCAATTGTGCTATTGCATCGCCCAATCCACCATGAATCTGGTGTTCTTCGGCAGTAACTACACATCCTGTTTTGGTAGCAGAGTCTAATATTGCTTTTGCATCCAATGGTTTGATGGTATGTATATTGATAATCTCAGCATCTATACCTTGCTCAGCAAGCATCTCGCCAGCGATGATTGCCTCCCACACCATGTGCCCAGTAGCAAATATGCTTACATCTTTACCTGGGTTTAACATCAATGCTTTTCCTATTTCGAATTTTGCGTCTTTTTCGGTATAATTTGGTACTACCGGTCTTCCAAATCTTAAATATACTGGGCCTTCAAATTCAGCAATAGCTAAAGTTGCGGCTTTCGTTTGGTTAAAATCGCAGGTATTGATTACGGTCATGCCAGGTAGCATACGCATCATGCCTACGTCTTCTAATATTTGGTGGGTGGCACCATCTTCACCTAGGGTTAGCCCAGCGTGTGAAGCACATATTTTTACATTTTTGCCAGAATAGGCTACCGATTGACGTATTTGGTCATATACTCTGCCTGTAGAAAAATTGGCAAATGTGCCTGTGAATGGTATTTTGCCACCTATGGTCATACCTGCTGCTACGCTAATCATATTGGCCTCGGCAATGCCCATTTGAAAAAATCTTTCGGGAAATTCTTTTGCAAAAGCGTCCATTTTTAGCGACCCAGTAAGGTCGGCACACAATGCTACCACATTGGGGTTAGCTTGGGCTGCGGCTAATAAACCTACTCCAAATCCAGAACGTGTATCAAACTTTTCGGTAAATGTAAATTTCTTCATCGATGCTACTATGTTTTTTTAGGTTTGCAAATTAAATCTTTTCGTGTAAATAATCTAATGAGCAGTATCAATAAAGTAGTTCATATAGGGATAATTTTTTTAATAATTTTCTATAGTTACTATTTCTGCATCTTTTTGTTCTTTTCCATCGCCTAGCATTTTCCCTAGTGGTTTTAAACCTTCTATTCTATCCAAAAATAATTTAAAAATTGCCAATGCTGGAATAGCTAAAAACATACCTGCAACACCCCATATAAAACCGCCCAAAAGAACCCCTAGCATTACAAACAATCCATTGATTTTTACCTTTGAACCTACTACATAAGGCTGCACAAAATTGTTGTCGATAAGCTGTACAGCTATCATCACTATTAAAACATAAATAGGCATAGAAGGCTTGTTTACAGCCGTAAGCGATACAAACATAGGTAGTGCTGTACCTACTATACCGCCTATATATGGAATTATGTTTAAAATTGCAGCCATAATGCCTAACATAATAGCCTGCTCTACACCTATAAAATATAACCCCAAACTGTTCAATGCTGCTATGATAGACGCCTCTATGATAAGTCCATAAAGAAAACTACGCATGATAGATTCCGATTCATTCATCACTTCTACAGTTTCTATGCTTTTATATTTTTTCATCAAATCGACCATGCCGCCGCAAAGCAATTTTTGATAGTATGAAATGAGGAAAACATATATAGGAATGAGTAAAATATCAAATATTAGGCTAGAGATAGCTATCATGGTACTGGCAATATAGGTGCTGCCTTGAGCCATATAATCGGTAAGCCATTGCGATTGTTTTTTGTTGCTTATGCCATACTTATATTTTACCCAATGTTGTATATCGCTCTGTATTTCAAAAATTCTATTTTTAATGATGGGAAATTTTTCCATAACCAACATTATTTGAGAATATAAAAAATAGAAAAGTGCAGCAAGTAGTACTATGAAAATAGCTATGGCTATCATAATGGCGATTGTTCGGCTAGGAATAATTTTGTTGATTAATTTAATAACCGGTTGTAAAATAACTGAAAAAAGTAAAGCAATAGCTAGTGGAATAAGTATGTCTTGAAGTACATATAATATAGTGAATATAAGTACAACAGCCAATAGTTTCATGGCTACTCGTTGGTAAAATGGTGTAGGTGATAATGTCATATTTGATAAGTATATATTGAAAGGTATGCACATAAAAAAAGGAAGTTTTAAAAACTTCCTTTTTATCAATAATTTAATGGCAGTTAAGCAGGAATAGCATCACGCAATCCTTTTATTTCATCGTGGGCAACTTTTAAATTTGCTTTTTGTTCTAGCAATGTTTGTCTTAATTCGCTCATTAGTTCAACATCAGAACGCAAGGCATCTTCATAAGCTTTTTGTGCCACATCTTCTCCCATTTCGCACGAGCTAAGGATGGCTTTTCTATCTTTGCCAGTTACTGCAGCTTTCACATCCATCCATATTCTGTACAAATCGCCAGCGGTCGATGTACCAGTTGCTACTTTGCCACCTACACTTGCTACTTCTACAGCTAGAGCCGATGCAAATTTTCTGCTGTCTTTGGCCATTGATAAAAATAATGTTTTCAGGGCATAGTCTTCCGATTCTTCGGCGGCTTTTTCATACCCTTCGACCCTGTCGTTATTGATGACCACGAGATTATTCAATACATCAACTAATTTTTCTGAATTATTCATATCTTTAAGTGTTTGGTTTATGAATGGTGATGATTAAATTTTCATGCCACCGACCAATGATTTGTGATAGTATAAGTTACCATATTTTACATCAATTGTTTTACCCATGCAGGTTCTATTTGTAGATGACGATTCTTTTAATACCTTATTGGCAAAAAAAATATTTACCAAATTGCAATTATTGGATAAAGTAATTTTTGTAAATAATGGTGCAGAGGCACTAGATTATATCAATATTCACCTATCGGCTATGCCTACTCATATTTTCCTTGATGAAAATATGCCTGTAATGAGAGGATCAGAATTTTTGACACAATTGAAACTTGAAAAAATTAATCTTGGGCAAACTAAAGTAGTATTAATGGATAGTTCAACTTCATCAAATGTATTTGAACAGATAGCTGTACCTGAAATGATACACCATATCCTACAAAGACCGCTACAACTGGACGTAGTAAAATCTGTATTAGGCATATAATATTCTTAAAGAATAGACCAATACTTTTAAGACTACAGCATAGTAAACATAGGAATATCTATTCTTGGCTAGATAGTGTAAGGGTAAATCTGGTACCCACACCTAAGGTAGAAGATACTTCTATTTTGCCGTTCATTTTCTCTATCATAGATTTGACAATGTATAGCCCCAGCCCCGAACCTTCAGAGCTATTTGTTGCTCTATAAAACATATCGAATATTCTAGCTATTTGTCTCTCGGCAATTCCTTGCCCATTGTCTTCTATGCTAATAATTACAGTTTTGTTTGTAATATGCTGTACCTCAATATTGATAAATTGATAAACAGAAGATCTATGGTATTTAAAGGCATTGCCAATAAGGTTGTTTAACACAATACGTAAACGCACAGCATCTAGCTTAAATTCAAAATCTGGTCGCTCTATCTTTACATTCACTTTAATCTTGCCTTCTGGATTTAATGAAGAAAGTAGTTGAAGGCTATCGTTTATTTCATTTGTAAAATTGAAAGTGGTGAGGTGTTCTTCACTACGGCTAGAACGTGCTAGCAAAAGTAGGTCATTTAGCAAGGCTTCCAATTTTACTGTGCATTGCTCAAACATATCCAAATAGGTAAAGCATTCCTCCAGCGATTCGGCATCTCGTGCTGCCTGTACCAAGCCCATGATAGATTTTAAAGGCGATTTTAAATCGTGAGAGGCATGATACACAAATCTATTTAGTTCATAGTTTACTTTCTCTAGCTCTACTATACTTTCTTTGCTTTTTGAAATATCCTGAATTACTCCTTCTATTTCTCCTTCAGCTTCAAATATTTTTGCCGACAGGCTAAGCCACTTGGGTGCGTTTTCTTTTGCTTTTACTGGAAATTCAAAATTGGTCACTTCACCTTTTTCATTCAGGCTATTGATTACAGAAGCATAATCTGCGTCGTTTAAAAAGCAATGGTGAAAGAAATTTTTATCATCACAAAATAAACCTGTAAATTCTTTGGCTTTGTGATTGGTTTCAATAATGTTGCCATCGCTAAGCTTCCAACGCAACATACCTACCAACGAATTTTCAAACAAATGCCTGTATTTTTCTTCCCGCAATTGCAATTCTTTTTGTGCATTGCGTCTTTCAATTCTGCTGTATGCCGATTTTAACGCATTGGAAACGGAAGTAGGCAAACGGGTAAGGTTACTTTTTAATAGGTAATCGTCAGCACCTTCTTTGATACATTTTACGGCTATTTCTTCCGATTGTGCCCCAGTAACCAATATAAATGGGGTTTCTGGCGATTGCTCTTTTTTTATTTTTAATGCGTCCATTGCATTAAAAGTAGGCAAGTTATAATCTGATAATATTAAATCTATGGATTGATTTTTTAAAAAATAGATTAGTTCTTCTTTCGTTTCTACCCTAGTCCATTCAAATAGCAGCCCTGATTTGCTGAGCTCTCTTGCAATAAGCTCGGCATCAGTTTCTACATCTTCTATCAGCACTATGTTTAATATTGTTTCCACGATTTAGCTTTATAAATTTGCTTATTGATTTGGCGATTGGTTGATGAGCATCCAATAATAGCCCACATTTTTCATAGCATCTAAAAATGCATCAAAGGCTACAGGTTTTACAATATAACTATTTGCGCCTAGCATATATGATTTTTCAATATCTGGCTCTTCTTTCGATGAGGTCAGCATTATCACAGGAATCATCTTGGTACGTACATCTTCTTTTATGGCTTTCAACACTTCCAGTCCAGTCATTTTGGGTAGTTTCAGGTCTAGCAGTATTATTTTAGGAATATTTTCTATGCCTCTTTCAGTGTACTGCCCCTTACAAAAAACATAATCAATAGCTTCGGGGCCATCTTTAATATGTATGATGTTATTGACAATGTTGTTTTTTCGCAACGCACGCAGGGCTAGCTCTGCATCGTTTTCGTTGTCTTCTACTAATAGTATTTCCACCTGGTTCATATTTATTTTTTTGTTATATTATTGAATTTTATCAGCTATTGTATTTATATGGTGGGTATGGAAAATTTGAATACCGCTCCTTCATTCAGTTTGCCTTCTGCATCTACATAGCCACCATGTCGCTGCACTATGCGTTGCACGATGGCTAAACCTACGCCATTGCCATCAAAATCTTTGGTATTGTGCAATCGCTGAAATATGCCAAATAGTTTATCTTTATATTGGGCATCGAACCCACTACCGTTGTCTTTTACATAGTAGTAGCTCTTGTCTAGCTCTTTTACAAAACCTATTTCTATTTGAGCTGGTGTTTTTTTACTACTGTACTTAAATGCATTTGAAATTAGATTGACCCACACTTGATGCAATAGTGCAGAATCGCCTAGGGCATTTACTAACGGCTTGATGATTATTTCTGGTTTCATTTGTGGGTTGCTTTGCTTTACTTCTTCTAGCACCTCCATCACTAAGGCTTGCATGTCTATATTGCTTTGTGTAGGTATTTTTTTATTAAGACGTGAAAAATCTAGCAAATCATCTATCAACTTGCCCATCTTGGTAGCATTGATTTTGATTACGTTCAATATCCGCTGCCCCTCGCTATCTAGCTTGTGGTTATAGTCTTCTTGTAGTATGCGGCTAAAACCATCTATAGCCCTTAGTGGCGATCGCAAATCGTGCGATATAGTGTAGCTAAAGGCTTCTAATTCTTGATTGGCTTGCTCTAGGTTCAGTTGTTTTTCTTGCAGCAATTCTGCTGCTATCACACGTTGGCCTAGCTCTTTGTTGATGTTCATAATGGCCGCTACCGCAATTAGCAATGCCACCAAGTTGCCTAACCCAATAATAACGTAGGTGAGACCTTGCGAAATGCGGGTTTCTTTACGGCGATTGGCTAAAATTAATTTTTCGTGTGCTTTCATTTCACTTATTTTATACCTAATTCTATCCATTAGCCTTTTACCATTGCCCTCTTTGATGATTTGAGCCACTTTATCTTTCTCATTGTTGCGGTAGTGCATCAATATTGTTTTGATTACTTCTAGTCGGTCGTTGCAAAGTTTAATCAATTCAGGCATTCGTTTTTGTTGTTCTGTGTTGTCTTTTGTCAGTGTATTTACCTTTTCAAGTGCGGCATCTATATTGTTAATGCAATTGAAATAAGGAACTAAAAAAGATTCATTCTCGGTAAATACAAAACCTCTAGCCGCGGTTTCTGCATCTTTCATAAGCGATATTACTTCTTCAATACTGATGATTACTTCGTGGCTATGCTCTACCCATTGCGAATTTTGGTGCAGGCTGTAAATACTGCCCACTGCAAGTACTGAAACAAAAAGTAGCAACAGTAATGCGGCACTAAAACCAAACTTTATTTTTTGTTCTATTGTTCGTTTTCCTGTTATTTTTTCCAACATAATAAAGGCATAATTGGGTGTAATATTGTTACTATTTTTTTACAAATAAAAGCTAGTCATGGCATGGTTATTTGTTTGGGTGTTAAAAAATAACTTTTACAAAACCTTAATATAACCTTACCATGAAAGTAGAATTTGAAAAAAAAATTTGGTTTCAGGCCAAATCGAAGTTACTAAGATTGTATCAATCTTTATCAGAAGCCGATTTCCAATTTTCGGAAGGTGGCGAACGCCGTATGATGGAACGTATTCGCACCAAAATACAATTGTCTAGAGCAGACTTTTATGCTATGATAGGGTTGCTACCCAACAGCAACCAAAATACCAATGCAAGTTACAACCATCATTTGCAAGAAGTATAATATTCTCGAAAATGAATAAAACGGTTATTGTGGGCTATACCACAATTTAAACACGGTTTTCGCATGGCACGAAGTTTTGTTGGTGTAAGTATAACAAAAACAAAAAAAATAATTTATGAAAAATTTATTTAAAAATTCAAAATTAATCATTGCTACACTAGGGCTGTCATGTATAGCTATTGGCTCGGCAATAGCACAAGACAATGAACGCAAAACTCATATAGGGGTAAAAGGTGGGTTGATGATTACAAATTTTGCTCAAGTAGGCGAAGAAATGACCGATAATAACCTAAAATTAGGTGGTACTGCGGGGCTATTTGCTAAAATTCCAGTATTAGGATTTTTTTCTATTCAACCTGAATTGCTTTATATGAGCAAGGGTTCATCGACAAAATATCAATTTGGTTCAGGCACAATTACGCCAGGCGTAGGTGCTTTAGATTTTAATTTGAATTACTTAGAATTGCCTCTTTTGGCCGTAATTAATATAAATAAATATGTGAATATTCATGCTGGCCCCTATGCAGCATTTTTGCTTAGTGCCAATGTTAAAAATAAGTCGCAAAATGCTGCATTTAACAGCTACGACGAATTAAATGCTGATAATTTTCAACGTATAGATTATGGTATCAGCGGGGGTGTAGGGCTAGACTTAAAACCCGTCATTGCTGGTGTACGCTACGATGGCAGTCTTAGAAGCCTTGGCAAATCGGGTGTCAATGGATATCTAACCCAAGATGCTAGAAATTCTGCATTTCAAATCTACATAGGGCTAGGTTTTTAAAGAAAATCTAGTCACTAACCATGAATAACATCCAAACCACCAACACCACTTGGCTAGCCCAACTAGGCAGAGTACTGTTGGTGGACGATGATGTTTACAATCTAATGCTTACAAGCAATATTATTAAAAATTGGGGAGTGCAGTACGATACTGCCTTAGATGGGGTAGAGGCAATAGAAAAATTGTCCTACATCAAATATGATTTACTTTTACTCGATTTGCAAATGCCCAAAGCCGATGGCATAGAAGTCGCTAACTTTTTAAAAAAACAACATTCAGAAAACAAATATATTCCAATTATATTGTGTACTACACTAAGGCTAGAAGAGGACTACATTAAAGAATTAAAAGTAAACCTAATTGAAGATTACTTATTTAAACCTTTCAACGAAAATATACTAAAAGCTTCTATTCAAAATATCTTTGAAAAGAAAAAACAAACGAGATGAAGGAACAATTTGCCTATTATGATTTGAATCCATTGAGAGATTCGGTAATGAACGATGAAGATTTTTTTGTGTTGATGCTTTATACCTTTATAAATAATACCACTACTTCACTTGCACTATTACAGCAACATGTAGATGCTAAAGACTGGAAAGGGGTAGGAGAGGTTGCTCATAAAATGCTCAGTTCATATAAACATTTACAAATAATACATTTAATTCCTTATCTAGAAAAGCTTGAACAATTGATAAAGCAAACAATGAAAATAGAAGAAATAGTTGAAGCAAATAAACTTGTACAACATTTTTCAGTCATTATACTACAGCAACTGAATGAAATGCTTGTAAATAAAAGTTAATAAATTAAATTCAGCGTATTCTATATGTTGTTATTGTTACATTTGATACGTCACCAATAAAAGCTTGAAGCAATGCAAAAAATATTAATTATAGACGACGATACCTACATCTGCACTTTGCTAGAAAAATATCTTAAAAAAAATGGATTTCAAGTAGAGGTGGCTTACACAGCAAAAGGTGGCTTAAATCATATTAAAAAAGATGTTCCAGATTTAGTCTTGTGCGACTTTCGGCTACCCGATGCCGATGGAAAACAGATGCTGCAAGACATCAAAGCCATTCAACAATCTATTCAAGTAGTATTTATCACAGGTTATAGCGACGTGCGTGTAGCCATACAATTGATAAAATCAGGGGCTTATGAATATGTGACCAAACCCATTTTTCCAGAAGAGATACTCAACATTATTCACAAGGCATTAAACACGCCTGCTGCAACAGCGTTGGTCGATGTACCTATACCCACTATACATCCTAGCGATGAAAAATTTTCAAATAGATTTGTAAACGGCGTAAGCGAAAAATTTAAAGAAGTAATGCGACATGCTGTGCTGGTAGCCCCTACAGAAATGTCGGTATTGATACAAGGTGAAACAGGTGTAGGCAAAGAATTTATAGCTCGTGCCATACACGAGCATAGCAAGCGAAAAGACAAGCCATTTGTAGCTGTGGACTGCGGTGCTATACCTAAAGATATAGCAAACAGCGAACTTTTTGGACATGTTAAAGGAGCATTTACCAGTGCAATCAACAACAAGCAAGGTTTTTTTGAAATAGCCGAGGGCGGTACTTTGTTTTTAGATGAAATAGGAAACCTGAGTTACGAAATACAAGTCAAGTTGCTGCGTGCACTGCAAGAGAAAGTTATCACTAGACTGGGCGACAATAAAATTATAAAAGTAGATGTACGCATTATTGCGGCTACCAATGAAGAATTGCAAAATGCCATAGCCAATGCCAGCTTTAGAGAAGATTTGTACCATCGCATCAACGAATTTGGAGTACGTATGCCACCTTTACGTGAACGCCCCGATGATGTAATAGAATTTGCAAATTACTTCTTAGCCATGGGCAATAAAGAACTGAACCGCAATGTAAAAGGATTTGAAAAGGAAGTGATTGAAATATTTAAAAACTATGCTTGGTATGGCAATTTGAGGGAATTGAAAAATATAGTAAAACGTTCGGTTTTACTATGCCCCAGCGATTATATAGCTGCTGATATTTTGCCCGAAGAAATCAAGAAGAATAGCTTCATTACCCTCCCCGTCGGTAGCGACAATTCTGGTTTGAGGGGAGCAACTATAGAAGCAGAAAAAGAAGCCATATTAGATGCACTGGAAAAATCAAAATTTAATAAAAGCAAAGCGGCTGAACTTTTAAACGTAGATAGAAAAACGCTATATAATAAAATAAGACAGTACAACATTGAAGTATAGTGATTGCGTATCCATAATTAAATTTAATTAATTGATTTTTAAATTTATAATTATCTAATCGCAACAAAATTAACCTAAGATTTGCTTATGGCATAAAAATTTAAAGCATAGTAAGCATTAACCAAACAAATTAAATGTTATGAAAAAAATAATCTTAGGTATGTTATTGGTCACATCGGCAATGGCAGTACAAGCGCAAACAAATACAGACCCTAGTACTACAGGAACTACTAGCGGAACCACCGCAGGTAGTACTACAGCGGGTAGTACTACAACAACTATATTGCCTGGCACCACTACATCTGCTACTACTAGCGGTACCACTGGAAGTACCACTACTATGGGTACTACTAGTAACACCAATCAAGGCACCACTAGTGCCACTACTTCTGGCAATATGAATAAATCTACTACAACTGCAGGAGCAACCAATCATGCGACGCCTGCACCAAAAAGTAGCACAGACAAAAAGAAGAAATAATAAGTAAAATATAACAAAAATAGAGTATGTCTGCGAAGGCATACTCTATTTTTGTTATATTTTTAACTGATTTGGACTGAATACTTTTTTCTCTCAATAAATTTATTATCAATTAATTTACTTTATTCCACCAAGCTGTAAATTTTTGCGTGGTGTCTTTTAGGTTTACCCGTTCCCCTATTAGAGGCGTTATCAAAGACATATTATTCTCCAGGCACTGTTTTGCAATATTTGACATAGGTTCGCTCCATGCATGATTTGCGAGTGCAAATTTAGAATTGTGAACTGCAAATAGTCTTTTGGCTTTTAAATCTTTGGCCGCCTTTAAAACTTCATTAGGCATTAAATGGATGTATTTCCAGCTTTTATCGTACTGCCCATTTTCCAAAATTGCTAAATCAAAACTACCAAAGGTGTTGCCTATGGTTTCAAAATGTTTGTCGTAACCACTGTCGCCACCTATAAAAATTTTCATGGTGGGTGTTTGTAGTACAAATGAAGTCCAAAGCGATTGATTTCTAGTAAATAATCGACCAGAAAAGTGCCTTGCGGGAACGGTATTTACCACAAAATGTGTATCTAATATCACTTGCTCGTTCCAGTCTTTTTCTATAATCTTATCTTTGTTGTAGCCCCAGTATTGCAAATGCTCTCCTGTACCTAGCCCACATATTACTTTGTTTATTTTGGGCTTCAGTTTTTGAAGAGTTTCATAATCTAAATGATCCCAATGGTCGTGAGAAATAAAAAGATAATCGATAGATGGGATATCGTCGGCAGTGTAAATATCTGTTCCTGCAAATGCCTTTGTAGAAAATGAAAATGGGGAAGCAAAGCCACAAAAAACTGGATCTACTAAAATTCTTTTTTTATCTATTTGAATAAAATATGAAGAGTGCCCAAACCAAATTAAAACATCTTGGTTGATGTCTAAATTAAGCAAATCTGTTTTCATGGCAGGTATCTTGTCTATGGGCAATACGTGTTTGCTTTGCCTAAAAAGATATTCTGTAATTACCGAATGATAACTTACCCCCTCTGTCAAGTCGGGGGTAAAGCTTTGATTTTGAAAAGACCCATTTTTATAATTAGGTGACTTTTTAATATTTGCTAACCGTTCGCCAGTAGGTAGTTTCCCAAACTTTGGCTGTTGCAGTAAGGTAAATATCGCTACACACAATATAAAAATGATAGAAATTGAAATGTATATATAATTCACCAGTTATCTTTTTGGCTATTTTAATTCGCACATTACCCCATCTTTATTGTCTTTATTGCATTCATCCGTAGCATTAGATTTGGTGTCGTGAATGACTCTGCTTTGACTTACCCCATTCAGTTTGCAAGTGCAGGTATAATCTTTTTTGCAAGATTGCAATCCAAGGATTGATAACAATATCAAACCATAAAATATGTTTTTCATTGATTTTAGTTTTAATGATTCATCTACATTTCAGCTAATATAGTCATTATTGTTTGCATCAACTTTTTAAATTAAATATAATACATGATTGATTTGAATCTAAATAATTAGATTATTATTCACCTACAATTTTCTCTTTCTTGGATTCAAATAATTTATTGATATGTTTGCAAAGTATATCTACAGCTTCAAAATTTATATCAAATTTAATATGCAAAAAAATATTTTACTCTTTTTATCTCTCGTTTTATCTCTCGCACTCATTTACCCTATTTTTGGTCAAGACAGAGTAGAAACCGAAGATTTTATCCTCAAAATCGATCAAATAAGTCCAAACAGTACCATTCCTACAATCCCTTGGTTAAAATCAAATACGCAGCCTTGGCATAATGAAAAACCAACTTTTGATATTAAACACAATAGTTCAGAACTAGCTGCCAAAGGTTGGGTAGCTATGACCAATGAGCATCTTTTATTAAAAATAATCGTGCAAGATGATATTCATCTAAACAATAATGAATTGTCGAATATATGGAATGGAGATGCAATTCAAATAGGAATTGATCCTCAAGGGCAAGGCTCAGGAGATATGCCAAACGAAACCCCTGGTATGATTGGCCCTGACGATGCAGGTCTAGGTTTCGCAATTGGTAAAAATGGAGCAGAAGGCTTCGCTTGGTTTTTAGGGAGTAATTGGGTTTCTACTCCACTCAACAAATCTGTTTTTAAAATTAGTAGAGAGGAGAAAAAAAAGACAACTACCTATGAAATCGCAGTGTCATGGGCATCTCTAAATACTAAGCCAGGAACATTTCCCTATCTGGGTTTGGCTGTTCAAATCAATGATAATGATCCTCGCAGAACCGAACAAGATCGAATTTCTTGGGGCCAAGGTGCTGGAGGAAACGCTACTCCTGGTTTATTTGAAAAATTGGCTTATGCCAATCCTTTAAGTGATTTTACTAGTTCCTACAAATTGAATCAAGAATTATGGAAAGTAAATGATTGTGCCGAAATGTGCTTTACAGTAGCTTCAAAAAACAATTTTGTTTTAAATGCCAATTTAGGTTCCAAATCCATTAGCAAACTCATTAAAGGAAATCAAAACTTTACTGCAAATCGATATTCAGTAAAACTAATCGCCAAAAAATTAACAAAACCATTTTCATTTGAAGCCTCATTAATAGAAGAAAATACCAAAAAAAATATCGAACAACAAAAAATCACAACTGCTATTCCAGAACTTACCATAATCGATTTTTTTAAAAGAATTGATAGTTTAATATCAATTCCTACAAACCATCCACTTTTTCTAAAGCATTTATATGCTGTAAAATCATTGGTCATGATAGAATGGGCAAAAAAAAATATATACCAACAAAACACACGTGCCTTAAAAGAATCTTTCAAATTTATATACAACATTAACGAAGGACTTAAAGGCGAAGCGGGCAAATGGGAAAGCTACTTGGCCAATGAACGAACGCTTACAATGGCATATATTTCAAAAAAAGATGGAACACTTCAATATTATTCATTAGACCTTCCTAAAAACTGGAATCAGTCTGCAACTTATCCTTTGTTTATGGAACTTCATGGTTCTGGCAATGAAAATCCTATAGCCACACTGAATGACCAACTAAGCTCTTCTGTATCTACCCTTGATTTACATGGATATACTTCTACAAAATCCTACATACAAAAGGTTGGCTTGGGTTATCATATAGCCCCTTTTGGAAGAGGAAATTCACGATATAAAGATATTGGAGAAGTAGATGTATTTGAAGCCTATGACGATGTTCATAACCTATTTAACATTGATGAAAATAGAAGATACCTATATGGGTTCTCAATGGGTGGTGGTGGCACTTGGTCTATCGGGCTTCGTACCCCTGACAAATGGGCTGCAATAGGTATATTTGCTGGCGGCCTATGGAATGAAAAACCAAGCGTGGATATCGCTAAAAATGCCATAAACACCCCTGTATTTATCTGGTGTGGCGAGCAAGATGATTTATTCTCCAATCTACTTTCCATGCAAAAAAAGTTAATTGAAGTAGGAATAAAACCTGAGATTAGAACTACAAAAGGATTAGGTCATAATTATCCAGATAGCATACAAGCCCTAGGAATAAACTACCTGATAAAATTTACCCGCAAAAGACCCAGTCAATTTTCGTTTATTGCCGACAAAGAGGAACATCTTGGAATTTGGGGAATATCAATGACCCGAGATGAATCAATATCTGGAATTCCTTCATTCGACTGTATCATCGATGGGCAAACTATTAAAATCATTTCGACTGGAACAAAAGGACTGAAAATAAATATGGGAGAAAAAGGATTAAAAATGACTGGCA
>JAAFID010000035.1 GCA_013297765.1 Cytophagales bacterium
TAGGTAAGGTATTGTGTGCCTATGGGCGAACTTGCAGGGGTGAAAACACCTGCTGGCGTTACGGCTGTACCAGCCCAAGTGCCGCCTGTAGGGGTTACTCCGCCAAGGGTATAGGCAGGATTGTTGGCACATACGCTTTCATTGGTCGCTGTAAGCACTGGGCCTACGGTAATGTTTCTCACGGCGGTATTGGTACAGCCGTTGGTATCAGTGTACACATAAGTAAGTGGATGTACGCCCACACCAGCAATAGAAGGCGAAAAATTGAAATTACCTACGCCCTTGCCATACCAATAAGCCACACTTCCCTGTGGCCTACCTGTGGTAAGCCATATACTGCTGCTCATCTTGCACAGCAAAGTATCCTTGCCTGCGGTAACGGTGGGGAGAGGATTCACAATGACATTGATTGTAGATTCAGAGCTGGTGCAACCGTTCAATGTAACAGTAGCCCTGTATTGTGCCGATTCTTGAACCTTTTCAATAATAGGATTCTGGATGGTGGAAAATACTTTACCGCTTGGTTCATACCATACTTTAGGACCTGGTGTATTTTCCATCTTTAATTTTAATTGTCCATTTTTACAAACAGGCATTTGATATGATAAAATAGGAGCAGTAGGAATTGCAAAAATTCTCACAACCTTACTTTCACTTACACTACATCCATATTCAGTAAAAGTGTAAGTGTAGCTAACATTTTTAGGAAGTGTAGATAAATTTAAAGTTGAAAAATTTACTACGCCTAAGGGTGTAATTCCTTCGCCCGACCATACCCCCGTTCCAGTAGAATTAACACCGCTGACAGCAGGAGAAAAATTTTCCATTTTCAAACTGCTCAAATTTGCACACACTTCATTGTCCATTCCAGCATCTACTTGAGGAGCGGTATTGATTAATTTCTCAAAGACTTTATGATTCATCCATGTAATGGTATTTGTCTGCTCTCCATTACATCCGATAATGAGCTTGATTTTATATTTGTTACATGGTTCAAATGTAAAATTAGAAGCCAGAGAATCTGAAATAGAATACTTATCTGCCGATTGCCTTTTCAATATCAACTCGGCAGTGGAAAGAATGGAATCATTCAAATTGATTTTTTGAACAATTGTTTTGATATAATTAGAATAGGTAGTACCAGCAATGTCAAGGGTTACTTTATATGGGTTACTTGTCTTGGTGATTTCTTCATTGAAGGTTACTGCAATTTCTTTTGCTACTAAAAACTCACAGGCGGTTTTGCAACTAGAGGCAATGGTTGTTGGGAAATTTTGCAAAGGATACAAACTAGCATTGATTCCCTTGATGTGCTTGGGAGAAAGTACAAAATTTTCATTCAAATCTGGTAGCTTGTAAAAAGGATTGTAAATGGTGTTGGCGGTATTGTTGATACAAATGAAAGCACTGTCTTTAAAAATCAAACTACCTCTATCTTTTTCAAATTTTAAATTTCCCAACCCTTGGGCATATTTCGATTCATTGTAGAAACTTGCTCCTTTAAGAAATGTAAGGCTCCCATATTCTCCTAGCAACAACTCTTTTTTTGAAACCAATATTTGACGATTGGCAATATTGATATTTTTATAAATGTATTGGCCAATCATGTTGGAGTATCTATTTTCATCGAGGTTGAAATCATCAAATACATCGCCACTAGATACAAAATTTTGTGGTAGCCAATAGAAATACAAGTCTTGCTTTACAGGCACTTTTACACCTTTCTTAGTTAGGTTAATTACTACCGACATTTTATTCCAACCTCTGAATAAAAATGGTTTCAATTCAGGTGCATTGGGGTGCATGGTAATTTTATTAGGAAAATCATTTAATGAGTGGTTATTACCAATTTGGGTTTGGTTTATTTTATTGCCATTGATAAAAAGTCCGTCAAATTCTTTTGCAGTTACATATTCCACAGCCTCCCACTTGCCCGAGGTAGAGAAGGTAAAAGTTAAATTGTCGTCTTGCAAATTTTCAAAAACTGAGACATCGGTAATAATGTACAATGGGCTAAACAGTTTGAATCCTGTTTCCCTGCCCCATTTATTGGCTACTATAAAACGGTATCGAAAGGGGTCTGTAGGGTCTTCAATAGGATTGGGAGTGATGGCATTTGGGTAATACAATTGTCCACCAACTTCGCTAGTCCCTGAATTAAGATTACCTCCCAAATACCGCCCATATTTGTCTAATGTATGCAACCCACCCATGTAATCTGTAACGTACCATTTTTGCTCGGTTTGCATGTATGCCACATTGCTTAAATCTGATATTTCTGGTCGTGAGTGATTTATTGCAGCTATTCTACCCATTCTTCTATAGGTTTGCTGATTAGCAAATGAGAAAATATCATTCTGAAATGAGAGTGCAATGGTATAGCCCGAATTTTTATCGGCATCTAGTTTCTTTATTTCTTTAAGGTCGTAAATTCTTGTAGGATTGTTCTCATCATACAATTCAGTAAAGGTCTTGATGGCAATAGGCAATGCAGCTTGACCGCTAGTAGTGTTAAGTTCTAGGCTATGTATGCCATTCAAATCACATATCAGCAATACATGATTATCTGTTGCTTCTCTACCCTTATAGCCACCGATGTCAGAGGGATTAAACAATTTTAAATTTCCTAAATCTAGCTTCCCAAGTTTATTAATTTGATAGTTACCATCTGGAAAATGAAAAAATTTGAATAGGTAGATAGTCGGGTTATTATTGAAGCCAATATCCAATACATAAATCACATCATTGATTTCTTTTACGGCAATGGGGTTATCAAATGATTGCTCTCCATCTTCTAGTCCGTAGTCTATAGGTTCTAAGCCTTCACGATAAAAAGTAATTTTTTGCCCCTCGTCGTCGGCAATCACACACGTAATTACATTTTTGTTTCTCAAATAAGGGAGGGCATTGCCAGAGGCATCGGTCATACGATTAGCAAATGCGGTAATGTCGGCTACATTTTCAAAAACAGGATTAAGTTCTGGGTCATAGTCGGGGTCGTCTTTGCCCGATAATACTGGACCCAGCTTGTAGTTATATGGTTTTCTCCCGCATTGCTTGCCTAGTATAGGTATGTCGTAGCAATAATCTATTTGCACTACAAAATCTGCAAAATTTATTTGTTGAAAGGGAACTGCTGCATCTTCGGTATAGGGCGTGCTTTTGAAGTCTAAGAAATAATTGGAAATATTTTCATAATACTTTGGCTTTTTATATTCCCTACGTTCATAAGTGGCCAAGCGTGCAAAGGTAGGCACCGTATCAGTAGGCTTCCCAGCAGAAGAGCGTAAAGTAGAATTCTTGGCTTCGATAGTAATGTTTTCTATGATAAAATCTTTTGGCAAAATGGTAAGGGTATAGTTCAGTTGCAGGGTAGATTTATCTCTATTATTTTGCAGTACCAGTTTGCTTTCTGTACTACTTTTCAAGGTAAATGGCTTCAAATGGGCGTATATTGATGGATTGTCCACCGCCCTTGATTCTTCTGGTTTGTAGGAAATCTGCAACAATAAATTTTGAAAATCTTCTTCATTGCGAAAATGATTTTTTAACACATTCCACCTGCCATCTGCTACCAGTTGTAAAAACATTTCTTTACCTGCAAGCTGTTCGGCAGTAGAGAGCAACTGAGGAACGCTTTTTTCTGCAATATTTGCAGAAACCACCTTGGTGGTAAGCCGCTGGGCTTGGGTGCTGGACACCATAAGGTATAGTGCCAGTACAAAAAATAGTTTACTTTTCATGATACGGTTGATTATTTGATATAGCTGTCAGAGCAGTTTTTGATGTTGAAACCTTGAAAAATAGTGGGGTCAATGCCTTCTATAGTGCGAAAATCTTTAGCGGATCTTCCATTCACCATAAAGTTAATGTAGCCTAATCTAGTACATGTTTTGTAACGCATTTTTGTCGCACAATCATAGCATTGTACTGGGTCATCAACAATTGAATATTGAAAATCAGAGAAAAACCTAGATATCCCCAAAGGTGAGTTTACAAATGTTATATCGTACTTGGTATCTGTTTCTATATTGATATTGTATTGAGGATCGCCAGAACGAGGGCGGATAAAATCAATACTTTCCATAGAAACTTGCTTGCTTGTAGCAGAATCGTATTTGATGATTCTAAAATCGGCGAGTTCTTTTTCGGTAAAGCACTCAAACCTAAAATTTAATACCACTGGTCGGCACTCGCACTCGTCTTGTTTAGAACAACAGCTACTTATTAGCCACACGATACTTAAAAGGAATAAATATTTTTTCATCTTATTTGTTTTTTTTAGATAGTACATAGCCAATACTGAAATCTATTAAATCAATGCGAATAGGCTCATAGCTTAAAGGCGAAATTAAACTTTCTAGTGCAATGCCATTTCTTGCCGCATGATAATAGATTTCAAGTGAAAGTTTTTTCTTTACCTCTATTCTGTAGCCCATGCCCCAACCCAAGCCCGCATAGATGTCTAGCTTATGAGAATCGCCCCAAATGTCGTCACCCTTTTTGTAAGTGTACTTTATTGCCCCATTTATCCCACCAGCGATGTACAAGCCTCTTGCATATTTTATTTTGTGTAGCGGATACCACTTGTATAGGGTGCGTAGCGACACTATGTTTTTTCTGCCATAGTTGTCTAGTTGCCAACCATAATAATAACCAGCAGGGCTGTTGTAAGACCCATCGGGAATATAGAAATAATCGAGGTAGCCATTGAAAGATGTTTTTTTGTTTCTAAACCATTCGTAGCCTATGCCAGCGTATTTCATCTCAAACCGAGGGTACAGCAAGTACATGATGGGGTTGCCCACACTTAACTTTACTATACTGGCAGGTCTAGCTTTGCTACTGCTATCTTGGGCAAGTATTGGGTGTGAAAAACCTATTGCCATGGCAATAAGAAAAAGTAATGTGGTAAACTTCATCGTGCTGATTTTTTTGATTTTTGATTTTGTAGCTCCCTTAGTTGTGCATAGTTCACCAGTTTGGTGCGGTCGCAGCATTTGCCAGCTTGTGCAATAATTTTATCACAAAATCGAGGTGAAAAATTTTCTATTTTTTTCAAGTAGGCATTGATATAGCCTTCTTTGTTATCAACGCTAGGTTCAAATTTGCAAAATAGATTATCTACAAACATACTTGCATAGAAATTCTCACTATAGGTCATCCATTCTTTGCCTTCAAATATTTGGGGAAGCATATTTAAAAATTTCCAACCATAATAAGAAATATCAGTGCATCTACTTGCAGAATTATTCATACCAGTAAAAGGATATTTGTGAGCTGTCTCTACGTATGGTCCATCTTTGTATTTCAATAAAAAGTTTAAAATAGTCGGCTGCAAGGTATCGCATACAAAGCCGTGAGAGGGTGGCAATCCTGCACTTTCGGCTTTAAACATAGCGGTACCCAGTGCCTTAAATCTTTCCATCAATTCCCCAGTAGGGGCGAGTATTTCTATAGGGAACTGATACGTGGTACTATAACCCTCTATAGACAAATCGCATACCAACGTGTATTTCCCTTTCATCAGATAACCATACCTTGTTTCTCTTTTCGTTTCTGGGTCTTCCAGAGCAGCATTGGAGTTGAAGAAGTAACTTACTTTTTTAATCAATTGTAATTTACTTTTAGGTGGAAACAGGTCAAAACATTTGTCTATCACAGGGGGTTGGGTAGCGTGGCTTTTAAATACCTGATAGGCTTCGTAATTTTCATTGGTCACCTCTTGCCCAGCGGCATCTAATACTTTATTTATACTACCTATCTGACCATAGTTGCATAGTATTGTATCTTTGGTAGTATTCTCTACTACCAGTATAATCTCTATATATTGCCCTTCATAAAATGTAGTGGGCGATTGTGGGTGTAGGCTCACTTTTATCGGTTGACCGCAAACCACACACATTAATAGTAATAAGGGTATGGTAAAAATTGATTTATATATCATTAGAATTTTCTTATTAATTGGTTTAATATAAATTGTCGGTGCGACTCACAATATTTAGCTCCAGTCGTATTGATTCGCCTAGACCAGCCGTTAGACAAATTATCGTATCGAAATATACATTCACATTCATCTTTGCCAGTGCAAAATGCTTGATGTGCATTAGACTCATCAGAAGTTGTGCCCATCATATAGTGGTTTGCCCATATATGCCCTAGTTCGTGTGCAAGTGTTATGGTTGCATAACCTTGACTGTTGATGGTAGTGATATTAAAATCTTTAAGCGTTTTCTCGATATTTTCATGCAGTAGTAAAGCCACCCTGCCAGCGTATGCACCTTTACCTATAACGTTTGGTAATGTATATGCAGAATAATTGCCACCCATAAGGGTGTAAGGCGATTTTAAATTTTGTTTGTCTTGGGCAGTTACAGAAAACCCACCACTATAGTCTTTTATTTCTAAATTTTTACTAGCATCGGTTTCCAACACTTCCTCATTAGCCCCTGAATACCTAATGCCATTGACCATGAGTGCCAATGTGTTCATAGGATTATCACTTGCACTGTTGTTAAATACTTCCGTAACATTTCTAGAGCAAGAATTGGCGAATGCTGCCGCCAAAGTACTTGCATTATTAGATAGTTCTATGAAAAATGCATTGTTATATGTATTTCGACCGTCTTCACCAACTGTTTTTATAATATTTCTAATATTCACTTTAGCTACTTGATTTTCATCTATTAAATAAGAAAATCCGTTAGCAATTTCTCCGTCAAAGGAACATTCTTTCATTTTAAAATCTACTCCCTTAAATACTTGTTCTTTTTTTACTGTGTCTATTGTTCTTTCATTGAGTGAATAGGCATCTTCCAAAGATTCTTCTAGTGAATTAAAAGCATCCAATTTACAATTTTTCAATGCAGGTATTTTAGAATTGGGGAAATCAAGAATGGTCAAATTCAAATCTCTAAATTGAGAAGTATAATTCTTTTCGGGAGGTTTAATTCTGTTGTAAGCAATGGTATTAGACTGCAAAGCATTAAATTGAAAGTCACCAAATAGTTCTGGGGCTTTCCCATCTACCATTTTTATCAATTCCAGTTTATGGCTTCCCACTTCCTCTACAGGAAATCTTACGGTATAGTTTACTGATCCATCTGTGACTGTATAGGCATTCAATACATTGGTACATATACGTTTCTGCATTTCAGTAAAATTGGGAAAACTAGTGCAATTTTTTAGGTTAATTTCTGTGTTATAAATACCTCCCTTTGGAGTTTTCAACTTAACAAGAAAATAGGTACTAGGCTCTTTCAATGTATCCCATTCGTAGCCTTTAATGGTGGCATTAGCATACACATACCTTCTAGCATCCCTATTGCCCGATAAGTCTTTTGCAACATCTAAAAATATATCTCTATGGGTGGTACCAAAATCGTTTTCAAGTTGCGGGTCTTGGCCATAAACAGGGAAAATTCTTGATTTCTCCCGTGGCAATGTAGAAAGGTAGTTACCAGATATTTTAAAGGCTTCAAATTTCTTGAATTTATTACATAAATCTTCAATGCTATTGCTTCCTGCTAATCCTGGTTTTCCATCTGGCTTTTCTCTAAAACTTGCCAAATAACATAAATTGTTCATTCTTTTCATTGTAATTCCATCTTGTGACAGACAATTGTAAGTTGTGGGACATCCTGCAATGCTACTTTCTGTTTGTATGTGAGAATAATCTGGCTCAACTTGTTGAGCAAACATTTCATAAGGAGTAATATATGTTCTATACTGATAATTTTTCGGATTGTCTTTCACTAATTTTAGTGTACCCACTTTTATTAAAGGTACTCGACAAGCTAGGCCATTGCAGCCCGCATTTTCATAAGCAAACCCACCTTCGTAACCTGGTCTTTGGTCGTAGGGGCCTATTCCAGCAGGGTCTATGCCTCCTTTTGTTGGTAATAACTTACCATCGGGTGTTTGTTCAAATTGTACAAATGAATAATCGGGTAGTTTCCCAAAATTCTTTTTGGCTTTACAATATATCCATCCCCATTTACCATCTAAAGCTGGAACATATCCCCAATAATATTTTTTATGGCAGTTTGGACCAGTCAAAAATCCACATTTTACTCTACATCCAGTTTGTAAAACAAGGGTCATCATTACAAGAATTATTAATTTATTGAACTTCATTTTGATATTTTAAAACATGAATGAATGTATGTATAGTAACTAAATCAACTGACAAAAAATAAAACTGAAAACAATGATAAGTATTATTCAATTTATCGAACCAAAGTAATAGTTTATATTTTAATAAACTATAGTCTGACATTAATTTTGGGTAAAATAATCTCTAAATCATAAATTATATTTCTATTGTACAGTAAATTATAAAAATTGTTACAAAAAAAGATACTCAAAGGTAGGTATATTTTAGGTAGTAATTTACAAATAGTGATTTCTTTTCATTTGTAAATGAAAAAAATTGTCGCTAAAAAACCTGAACCAGTAATAAGTGATAAGAATCCAGATTTAGTAAAATTGGGAATTAGAATTAAAAATCTAAGAATAATGAAAGGATATTCCAGCTATGAATATTTTGCCTACGACAATGGGTTTCATAGAGCTCAATTTGGTAGATACGAAAGTGGAAAAGATGATATAAAATTTTCTACTCTTATAAAACTAGCTAATGCTTTTGGAATGACCATTAAAGAATTTTTGGGAGAGGATTTTTAAATTATTTGTATTTCTCGAGCCACAATAATCTTTTAGATTCAACCATTCAAGCCTAATTTGAGATATATTTGTGATTTCCAAATTGGCATATCATCAAATCATGAAAATAAACTTTTGCTCGGTAACCGTTTTTTATCATTTCCTGATATGCATCGCTTCCCTAATTGCTTTTCCTTTTCATGTATTTGGTCAAAGACCCGATGAATCACTAATTCCTTATAGAAAGGGAAATAAGTGGGGATACGTTAACTCTAAAAATGAAATAATCATCCCTTTTCAATTTGGTGATGCAGGTGTATTCTCTAACAATAAGGCATGGGTGAAACAAAAGAAGTGGTATAGGTATATCAGTACTAAAGGTAAAACGGTTTCTTTTAAGGGACATTATTTTTTTCGTATTAGTAAATCAATCGTATTAAAGCGTGCCTTCTATTCAAAAAAATTCACTGAGGTGGAAAATTTTTCAAATGGATTTGCTCGTGCTAGTAAGAACAAGCGGTTTTGTTATCTCGATACTGCTAGATATAACCATAGGCATAGGAGTATATGTGGCACGCAAACCCCAAGATATTCACACTGGAAAACATATTCTTATAACAACAAATTTGGTGTTATTCATAAAGCCATAGGTCATGACAACCTTGGACATTCGATTATTGTAACAGCAGACTCTATTGCACCCTTATATGATTCTGTCAAAAACACAGAATCACCGTACTTTGTAGCTAAAAGAAATGGGTATTGGGGGTTACTCAATCCAAAAGGAAAAGAACTAACTCCGTTTAAGTTTTCTTTTATGAATTATTATGAACACAGTCACTGTGCCATTATGAAGGAAGGTATGTTTTATGGAATGATTGCTGAAAATGGAAATTATCTTGTGTTACCTAAATATGATCATATAGCAGGTTTTATTACGGGAGAGCATAACTCGCCTTCTCATTTTTCTAAAGTGAAGGTTAATGATAGATATGGTTTCATAGATAAGTATGGTAAAGAAATAAGTCTAATAAAGTATGATTTAGTAGAGGATTTTGAATGTGGATTGTCCAGAGTAAAAGTTAATAATCAATTCGGTTACATAGATACGTATGGAAAAGAATATTTTGAGGAGTAATCTTAACTCAAGAATCATTTATAGTAAAATTATCAATGATGAATTTAGGCATAAAAAAACACCTCTTTCAAAGAGGTGTTTTTACTTTTAAAATGCAAATAATATCTTAAAATTGACTTTTATAATTGGCACTTTTATTTACAAAATTTTGATGTGATTTGCTTACGCAGGGCTTGCAGTTATTGGCCATTGGCTGCATAGGGTCTGTTGCAGTATTGGTAATTTTTACCTCACGTTTGCCAAATGCTGATTTGTAATTTTGGTTAGAAAACACATTATTCACATTTACTTCCACAGGAAGAGTGGTCGCTACAGCACCACCTGTGTTTATTTTGCTTTGCTGTGCTTTATAGTTTCGCTCGTCAGTAGCAACCTCATTTTTGTAAGGGAAATTTAGGCTATTATCCATCATTTTTGCAGCCTCGGTGGCTTTATTGGGTTGTTTGTAATTGTGAATAGAGTAGGTGGGGTCATACTTCGATTGTGCCATTGCCCAAGAAGTGATTGCCATGCTTGCAGCTAAAATTAATAACTTTTTCATATCAGTAGTGGTTAAGTGAACAATAAATTTTTATTAGAATATGTATCAAATATGGACTTTAAAAACCATCACTAACATCAAGTAAAACACTCATTTTGCAGTAAAAATTAACGGATAGCCTGCTCCGTAGAACTACTGAATAGGGTAGTTTAAGGGCAATTAAATGTCTATTTTTGCCTTGACAACAATCACCATTCATTTTTGTAATGAAGATTTTATAGTGATTAAAACAGTATTTTAAAATATACAAATCGTTGAAAATAGCCATCATAGGGGGCGGGGCAGCCGGATTTTTTGGGGCTTTGTCTTGTGCCAAACATTTTCCTGAACATGAAATTGTATTGTTTGAAAAAAATACCAAACTACTGTCCAAAGTAAAAGTGTCGGGTGGGGGCAGGTGCAATGTAACCAATGATACCTTAGATATCCATCAGTTGGTCAAAAACTATCCTCGTGGGGGCAAGGCATTAAAAAAAACATTTCAGCAGTTTAGCGTAGCCCATACCATTGCTTGGTTTCAAAACCATGGTGTAGCCTTGCATGCAGAGGCCGATGGACGTATGTTTCCCACTACCAACGATTCACAAACCATTGTAGATTGTTTGTGGCAAGAGGCCATTCGCTTGGGAATTACCATCAAAACAGGCGTAGCCGTACAAGCGATTTGTAAAGAAGACCATCAGTTTAGAATTGATTTTACCCATCATCAATCGTTCTATTGCGATAGGGTATTGGTGGCCACAGGCGGCAACCCCAGTAGCCAAGCGTATGAATGGTTGCGAGATATAGGGCATTCGATAATAATGCCTGTGCCTTCGCTATTTACATTTAATGTACCCCAGTCGCCGCTTGATGGCTTGCAGGGATTGGTGGTGAAAGAGGCGATTGTAAAAATCAAAAATACCGATTTGCAAGAAAAAGGAATAGTATTGGTAACCCATTGGGGCTTTAGTGGTCCAGCAGTATTACGGCTTTCTGCATGGGGGGCTAGGGTGTTAAAGGAAAACGATTATCAGTTTACAGTTCATTTCAATTGGCTAAGCGATACCAAAGAAGACACCTTGCGTAGCCAATTGCTGCAATATAAAATAGACCATCCCAAAAAAATGGTGAGCAATACGCCATTATTTGACTTGCCCAAACGCTTGTGGGAAAGGTTGTGCAGTATCAATGGCATAGAAGAAACTTTGCGATGGGCAGATTTGCCAAATAAAAATTTGAATAAATTGATAGAATCGTTGTTGCGTGACCAATATTTGGTGGCAGGCAAAACAACTTTTAAAGAAGAATTTGTAACTGCAGGAGGCATAGATTTGCAGCACATAAACATGAATACAATGGAAAGTAAACTAGTGCCTGGTTTGTTTTTCGCTGGTGAGGTATTGGATATAGACGGTATCACTGGTGGTTACAACTTTCAAGCGGCGTGGACTACGGGTTGGGTGGCGGGCAAGCACATGGCGACAATGATTAGTTCATAATATTTTTGTGGCATAATTTTTTTCTATTTTCCATCATTAACAAAGCATATACTTATGGAAAATAGATTCACTTCGCTTATTGAAGCACATCAAGATCTTTTATCAAGAGGTTTTGATAAAAATTACAACATCATCAATAGCTATACTATGGTCGATGAAGATGGCAAAAGCTACAAACCGTCGCAGGTATCGGTAGATTCATTTTACCGTTTTGAGGGGGCATCTAACCCAGAAGACAACAGCATTATTTACGGGATCAAAACCAAATCTGGTACTAAAGGAACACTGGTTTCGGCGTACGGGTCGGGAGGCTCTAGAAAATTTTCAGAATTTATCATGAACATAAAAGACAGTCAAGAAAATACTATGTTAAAAAAGTTAAACCGTGCTAAAGATGAACTGGTAGAAATGGTTCAAAAAAGAGACAAAGTAATTATAGCAGTAGTTGCAGGTATTGCAGTAGGAGCAGTTTTAGGATTATTGCTTGCCCCAAAAAGAAAATCATTAACCGAAAGAATAGTTGGTAAACTAAAACAAATGGGCGACCACGGTAGCACGTATAAGAAAAATTTAGAAAGTAAAATTAAAGACTACTCTTTATAAAAATAATTAAGTCAATGTTTAGGTGAGCGTTGCATTCTTGAAAAAGGTGCAGCGTTTTTTTATATCCACCTCTTCCTTTTAAAAAATGCTATCATCACACCCGACACACACAGGCAGATACCTATGACCATGAAATAGCCGTACCGCCATTTTAATTCTGGTATATGTTCAAAGTTCATTCCGTACACGCCTACAATGAAACTCAACGGCATAAATATGGTGGAAATGATAGTGAGTACTTTCATCACCGCATTTAATTTGTTACTTATCGACGACAGGTAAATATCAAGCAAACCCGCTAAAATATCACGGTAAGATTCTATGGTTTCTATCACCTGCACAGTGTGGTCGTACACGTCTTTAATGTAAAGTACGGTACTATCTATTACCAAATCAGAATCTAACCGCTCAAGTTTGCCTACCACTTCACGCAGTGGCCATACTGCCTTGCGAAGGTATATCATTTCTCTTTTCAGGGCATATAGTCTTCTTAGCGTTTGTGAAGTAGGGTCAGAGATAAGGTGATTTTCAATTTCTTCAACATTTTCCCCTATTTTTTCAATGATAGAGAAATAATGATCTACAATCAGGTCTATCAAACTATACAGCAAATAATCTGCACCAAGTCGGCGTACTTTTCCTTTGTTGCCTCGTAATTTGTCACGAGTTACCCCAAATACATCGCCCTTTTTATCCCGCTCTTGAAATGATATCACATAATTTTTGCCTAAGACAAAACTCACTTGTTCTGCAACTATTTCATGTTTGGCATTATCATAATTTAACATTTTCAACACCAAAAAAATATGGTCGCCATAATCGTCCAGCTTTGGTCGCTGGTCGCTAGAAACAATGTCTTCCAGCAGTAATGGGTGAAGTTCAAAATGGTTGCCTAGTTTCTCTATTTCCCATATTTCATCGGCCCCCTCTACATTAATCCATGTTACGGCTTTGCTGTCTTTGTAAGAAAAGCAATCTTCTATATTCGAGAGCATTTTTTCATCATATTTCTCTTCATTGTAGTTGATGACATGAATAGTAGGGTCTTCTTGTTTAGTAGTATGAACAGTAGTCTTGGTAGCGATTTTATTCATAAAAAATAAATATAAAATACATTTCAAATTAATCAATAAAAATGCCATTGCCAATAAGTAGTAGAGGCACTATATTAGGATACAATTTTTCTTGAAAAATTCATTTTGTCATAAGCTTTTGTGGATTGCAAATTGTAAATTGCGAGATGTTGCGAGTGAGTAAATATTTTTCATTGATTTTTTTCTTTAGTGTTTGCACGCTTTCCTATCTGCATGCACAGCAACTGCAATTGACAGGAAAATTGATTGATGAAGTTACCAAAGAGCCATTAATAGGGGCTTACATCAATGTACCAGCCAAAACGATAGGTACCACTAGCGATGAAAAAGGGTTTTATAAATTAAGTTTAGAAAAAGATTCTATCACTTTAATTTTTGAATATCTTGGGTATAAAACCATTACTAAGAAAATATTTTTAGCAAAAAATACCGAGCTCAATATTGAGATGAAGGTCGATAAAACCGATTTGAAAGAAGTAATAGTAGAGGCCAATTCGGTAAAGGCAACGGTAGATAAAACACAGATGAGTGTGAACACCATCGACACCAAAGATGCCAAATTGATACCTGTTTTTTTTGGGGAAATAGATTTGATGAAGACCCTTTCTCTAAAGCCTGGTGTGCAGTCTGGCACTGAAGGCACATCGGGATTGTATGTGCGGGGCGGCGGGCCAGATCAAAATTTAATCATCATGGACGATGCTCTGGTGTTCAACGCCTCACATTTGCTGGGTTTCTTTAGCTTACTCAATTCAGATGCTGTAAAAAATATAGAACTATACAAAGGCGATTTTCCTGCCCAATTTGGCGGCCGGTTATCGTCTGTAGTAGATATAAAAATGGCGGAAGGCTCGAAAGAAAAATACCACATTAAAGGAGGCTTAGGCATTGTATCCAGCAGGCTTAGTGTGGAAGGGCCTATTGTCAAAAACAAAGTTTCGTTTATAGTTTCTGGTCGCAGAACTTATGTAGATTTGTTTACACCATACATTAACAAACGCAATGAAAATAACAGGGATTTTGACAAAATTCCTTCCTATTTTTTTTACGATTTTAATACCAAAATAAGTGCCGACCTAGGCAAGAAAGACAAGCTATATGCCACAGGTTACTATGGCAGAGATGTGCTAAATGTAAACAACGACAATTTCGATGCCTCTATCCGCTGGGGCAATATTATAGGCTCTGTACGCTGGCATCATGAATATAATAGCAAGTTGTTTTCCAACACTTCTTTTTCATTTTCAAATTATCGATATGGCGTACTGTACCAAGCGGAACAATTGTTCAATAAATTGCAGACCGATGTTACAGACTATACCCTTAAAGCTGATTATCAATATTACCATAGCGATATACATTCGGTTAAGTTTGGGGCAATGCTTACCTGGCATCATTTCAACATAGGTCGCTCTCAACGTTCTGTAGATGCTAGCAATGACAAGGGTCAAGGAAATTTGCTGAATGCAAGAGAAGCTGCCATTTATGTTTCTGATGAAATAAAATTGACCTCAAAATGGAACTTAAATGCAGGCCTTAGATTAACAGGCTTTATGAATGATAGTAATTTTTATGGCGGTCTAGAGCCACGGCTATCTAGTAGATATAAAATAGGACAAAACATATCGCTAAAAGCCAGTTTTAGCCGCATGTACCAGTACCTGCACCTAGTATCTAATTCTGGAGCGACATTGCCCAATGATATTTGGTATCCATCAAACAGCAACATCAAACCACAGCGGTCAGATCAGGTGGCAGGTGGCATCAGTATTGGGTTATTGGACAATCAATATTTGCTAACCAACGAAATTTATTACAAATGGATGAAGCGGCAAATAGACCTGAAAGATGGTGCCGCCATATTTGAAATACCCGATGTATCTACAGGTTTTGCAGTAGGCAAAGGCTGGTCGTATGGCAATGAAATTTATTTAGAAAAGAAAAAAGGAAAATTAACTGGTTGGCTGGGCTACACGCTTTCCTGGACATGGCGACAGTTTGATGAAATCAACAATGGCAATAAATTTCCTGCTCGTTATGACCGCCGCCACAATGTGTCTGTAGTGGCTATGTATAGAATTTCTGATAGAATTACACTTTCTGCTTCTTGGGTATATGCCTCGGGCAACTCAGTAACCCTACCCAGTGGTCGATTTGTATTTCAAGACAATGGTACTGCTGAGTTAAATTATATACCAGAGTTTATGCCTAGAAATAGTTTTCGTATGCCCGATGCACATCGCCTAGACATAGGTTTGGTTTGGAAAATACGCCCCAAACACAACGATTCAGATATAACGTTCAGTATTTACAATGTTTACAACCGTCGCAATCCATATTTTATTTATTTTGCACGAGTCAAAGATGCCAATGGGGAATATACTGCACAAGAGTTTAGAGCCAAGCAAGTAGCGTTATTTCCTATCATACCATCCGTCACTTACAACTTTAGGTTTTGATGAAAAAGTATAGCTATATATTATTAATAATCATTGCAGCGTTGGGATGCAGAAATGCCCAAGACGTAGATTTAGTATTACCAGCTTACGATGGAAAGTTGATGATAGAGTGCTATATACAACCTGGTCAAGGCTACAAAATGCTGCTAACAGAAAGCGTACCTTATCTTCAATATGCCATTGCAAAGCCCGTAAATAATGCACTAGTGACCATTACCTACAATGGTAATACAGACACTCTATTTTACAATACCAAACTGATAGATGCAGAAGACACTAATAAAATATACAATTATACCAATGCAAAAGTAAAAGTACCTCAAGATTACAAAGGAAGTTTTCAGCTATACATCAAAGTTACAGATGGTAGGGTAGCTACAGCCACTACTACCATAGCCCCTAAGGCTACTATAGACAGTGCATATGTAAGTCTAAACAATCAAACACGCAACTTGTATGCCTACATAGCAGACAAACAAACTGATACAAAATATTATAGATTTATGGTATTTCAAGAAGACAATACAGGCCTTCAGACTCAATCGACTATTACAGATAATAAGCAATTAAAATTAAGCCCTTTTATTTTTAATACCCCTACTCAATTGGTATTTAAGTCCAAGGGCGACTTTTTTGAAACACAAAAAGGATTGATTGATTCGGTGGCTTTGCGAGTTATAGAAATCAACAAAGACTATTACGATTTTTTAGTTTCTATTCGCAATGCACAAAATGCAAACGGCAATCCATTTGCACAGCCTGCAAGTATTCAAACTAATATAAACGGAGGTTCGGGAATATTTACAGGCTTTGACCCTGCAATCATTCAATTAAAAGTACCTTGATAATGTTGCTATGCTAATCCTCAAGTTTAAAATCAGTTGATTTTCTAATAATTTTAATTTGCTCAAGGCTCAACCCAGTCAATTCCATTATCTCATCATTAGATTTGCCTAGCTTAATCGCATTGATGGCAACTTTTTCTATCCCTTTCTCCATTCCTTCTTCCCTAGCTGTGTCCAATGAGTTTTTTAAATCTCGATAATATTTCAAGCTGTCTTCATAAGAATGCACTTGGCTGATGGTAAATTTGGCAATCTCGGCTGTTGCAAATAATTTTTCAAATATTTGCTCACGTAACTTTTCAGGAATTCTGTCTAGTTTATGTAGATTTTTTATAACATATAGCCATTTGTCAAATCTAGTCTCCAGTTCATCTATAGACTTATTAAATTTTGGCATTTCTAAATAAATGAATGTGAGTTTATCATAAAACACTTTATGGGTATTTATATCTGATAACTTTACATCATATCTAAATTTATTGGGTTCATGTTTGCCCTGATCAAATACAAAATCCAATATGGCTATGGTGTAGACGGCTTTTAGTTCATAATTCCAATCGGTACGTTTTGCTTGCTCTGTTATGGGAAAGGTGGAGTAATATATCGTTCTGTCTTTGAAAAAATTTTGTTTTGATTTTTGAATTTCAACTATAAATTTTTCGCCACGTTCGTTTTCGCAGTACAAATCAAAAATAGCTTTTCTATCAATATCAGTTTGGCCAAGATGCTCTGTTTTTAAGAAAGTAATATTTTTAATCTCGCCTTGTTCTGCTTTCAATAATTCGTTAAGAAAATCTAGCAAAAGATCTTTGTTGAGCTCTTCTCCAAAAATCTTCTTAAAACCGTAGTCGGTAAAAGGGTTGATGTATTTTTCTACAAACTCATTCATAACACTCGCTTTTTTCAAATATACAAAATTAATAAAATCGAATGATCAGCATTTAGCGGTAACTACTGTCAAGTAATTATTTTTTATTCTTTTTATCAATAAGTTGCAAATAGTTTTTATTCGATGTAAGTTAATCTTTAAGCTACTTCTTTTTTTTACCACGCACCGTCATTCTTACTTTAGGTGCGGCTTTGCCATCTTTTTTATTGGTATAAGGTTTAGTATTGGTGGTACGTTTAGGTTTTTTAGCACCAGTTTTCTGTTCGTGTTTTTTGTCATGAAATGCTCCTTTAAATTCTGGATCGTTTTTCTTTCTTAGCAAATCTATCAGCTTGTCCATAGCCTGTTTTTCTTCGTAGGGCGTAGGCTCTACCTTTACAGTCTTTGGAAATTCTGCTACAGGTATTTTTACACGAATTATTTTTTCAATTTTTTCAATGTGCATGGCTTCGGCTGGGTTAGCAAAAGTGATGGCTTCGCCAGTGTTTCCCGCTCTTCCCGTTCGGCCTATACGGTGTACATAGTCTTCATAAATAACTGGCACATCAAAATTAATGACATGGGTTACCATAGAAATATCTAATCCTCGTGCCGCCACATCGGTTGCTACCAGTATATGTACACTGCCATCACGAAATTCATTCATAGAATTGATGCGGGTATTTTGCCCTTTGTTGCCGTGCACCACACGCACCGATTTGCTTATTTTACGATCTATAAATTTGAAAATATTGTCGGCGTTGGCTTTACTTTTTACAAATATGAGTAACTTTTCCTCGGCTTCTAATTGTTCTAGGAAATGAGCGAGTAGGTTGATTTTTGTTTTAAAGTTAGGCACTTTATACAACCGCTGGCTTACTGTTTTGGCGGCTGAAGACTGTGGCGTTACCTCTATTCGCATAGGAAATTCCAAAAATTCTTCTGATAGCGTTACTACTTTTTCGTGCATAGTAGCCGACAGCAATAAGTTTTGCCGTTTGTGAGGTACTATTTCTAGTACTTTTCTTATTTGAGGCATAAAACCCATATCCATCATCTTGTCGGCTTCGTCTAATACCAAAATTTTAATTTCTTTCAAGATTAAATTTCCTGTCGAGTACAACTCTAGCATTCGGCCAGGGGTAGCCACCAATATATCTATTCCTTTTTCCAATTCTGCAATTTGTGTTTTAGGGCCTATTCCCCCATAGGCTAGTGCGTAGCGAAGGTCGCAGTTTTTGCCAAGTAGTTTTAAATTGTCAAATATTTGCAGTGCCAGCTCTCTTGTAGGTGCAAGTATCAATGCTCTTGGGTTTTTGCCTTGAGCGTATTTTATTTTCATTAATACGGGCAGTAGATATGCAGCAGTTTTTCCTGTACCTGTCTGTGCTATGCCTAGTATATCGTGTCCGGCCAATGCCTGTGGAATTGCTTTTTCTTGAATTTCTGTAGGCTCACTATAGCCTAGGTCGCCCAAGGCATCCAACAGTTGTTTGTTCAATTTAAAATCTTCAAATCCATTCATAATTTTGCTAATGTTTATTTGCCCCACCTCTATTCCAGCAATTCTAAATTTTATTTTTTTAATTAATTACTCTTCAATTCTGACAGTGCGTCTAGAGCCATCATACATTTCAAATTTTAACAATCGGCAGTCTATAGTACCATTGTAAAACTCTATTCTGCGGCTTGCCTTCAATCCTATTTTTTTTGCCAAATACATGTTGCCAGTAAATATGAAACAATTGAATCCTTTACATTTTTGCTTAAAAAAGTCGCCCATGGCTTTGTACACCGCCTCTAGCTCTTCTTCATCGCCTAGTCGCAAGCCATATTCGGGGTTTAGTATTACCACTCCCTTACTGCCCACAATTTCAGTTTCCCTAAAATCACAAATTTGAAAATCAATAAGGTGCTGCACACCAGCTTCACCAGCATTGTGTCGGGCAGCATTTACAGCAGTTTCATTGATGTCGCTGGCAATTATTTTTACAGTTATGTTGTCATCTATTTGCTTTCTTAATTTTGATTTTTCTTGCACATAAAAATCTTTATCATACCCTACTAGGTGCATAAAAGCATAATTATCACGTAGCAAGCCGGGTGCTCTGTGCGATGCCATTAGTGCGGCTTCAATAGCAAGCGTACCACTACCACACATAGGGTTTACAAAAGTGGTCTCAGTGTTCCATTGCATTGCCATAATGTTTGCTGCAGCCAATCCTTCAATCATAGGTGCTTTGTGTGGCATTTTTCTGTAGCCATGTTTGGCAAGTGTTTCGCCAGAGGTGTCTATATACACGGTTACTTCATCTTCATCCCAATGAATGTACACCGAGGCAGCATTTTTCTCTGACCCGCTATCGGGGCGTTTACGGTATAGTTCTACAAACCTATCGGCAATAGCATCTTTGGTACGAAGCGAAGTAAAGCGAGTGTCATTGATGGTTTCATTGTTAGAATATGACTCTACTGTAAAATACCCATCTTTCAATAGTATATTCTCCCATTCAATTTTCCTGATTTCCTTATATAATTCGTTGGCATTGGTCGCTCTAAATTTTTTGATAAAAAACAATACCCTATAGGCACATCTTAAAGCCATATTTAGTCTAATGCAATCATCCATAGTGCCTTCTACATATATTCCAGCTACGCTTTCTTGTTTTATTTGGTAGCCAAGTGATTCTACTTCTTGTCTTAGGTATGTAGCCACTCGCTTAGGGCATGCGATAAATATGTCGGTGGTAATTTGAAACAATTGCTCCATGAATGTTAATTTATTTGATATGCTGTTTAAGTTTATAGATATGCCTGGTACTAGTAATATGCCAGCAAAGCATACACCAATGACAATCATTACTTGCATTGAATAATGCAAGCCAGCATGCAAATTACAATTTTTATTGGTAGGTTTTGGATTTAAAAATTAAACTAAACTTGCACAATCCTCTAATTGCGACAGTTTCGCTCTATTGATTATCAAAAAAAAGCCTCACATATTTTTTATGTGGGGCTTTGCTGAAGGGAGGGGATTCGAACCACCTACGAAGCGATTAGCTATAGCTCATAAATTAATTTTGTGGTCAACCCATTAAGCTACGTTTATTTCGAACTCTTCACCCCCGAGACAGGAGGGTATGTCTGCCAATTCCAACACCCTTCATTGAAATAATTAATACAAACATAATAGAATCTATCTTATGTTCAAAATATTTTATTAAATTCAATTAAAATTTACATTATTTTTATTTTACATGAATATTTGTTGAAAATTTAATAATTTATTACTTCAAAATGGATAAGCTTTTGCAAATAGACCAAACAGATAGAAAAATATTGACCATATTAATGGAGAATGCCAATATGCCCTATACCGATGTAGCTAAAAAAGTTCATGTTTCGGGCGGCACAGTACATGTACGGATGAAAAAAATGGAAGATTTAGGCATTATTAAAGGAACGCAGTTACGCATTGATTATTCAAAACTGGGTTACGACGTTACTGCCTTTTTGGGAATTTTTTTAGAGAAAAGTTCTTTTTACGACGAAGCATTAAAAGGCTTGAGAGAAATAGAAGAAGTAATAGATGTTCACTACACTACAGGCAATTACAGTATGTTTGTGAAGATAATTTGTCGTGACACCCAGCATCTTAGAGAAATACTCCACGACAAAATTCAAAAAGTATCGGGTATTCAGCGCACCGAAACTATTATTTCATTGGATGAATCTGTATCCCGACATATTAGATTTTAGAATTTAATTATTTAAAAAACAATATTAAACTATTAAAAAAATGCTATACAACGCATCCTTTAGAGCAAAGATTTTAAAAAACTCTTTTTATAAACAACATCTATAGTTAATTTGTTATAGATTTGTGATACTAGAATTAGTCTAAATAAAGACCTATGAGCGATAGTACAAAAGTTTTAGAGGAAATTACCTCATCTGATTACAAATATGGATTTGTAACTGATATTGAGTCAGACTCTGCCCCCATGGGATTAAGTGAAGAAATTGTAAAATTTATATCTCTTAAAAAAAACGAACCCGAATGGTTACTTGATTGGCGGTTAAAAGCCTACCGTCATTGGCTTACGCTAGAGCAACCAAAGTGGCAGAATGTAAACTTCCCTAGTATTGATTTTCAAAATATCATTTATTATTCTGCACCTAAGAAAAAGCCCCAATACAGCAGCCTAGATGAAATAGACCCTGAATTGAGAGAAACTTTTAATAAATTAGGTATTTCACTTACTGAGCAAAAAAGATTGACAGGGGTGGCAGTAGATGCTGTAATTGATAGCGTTTCAGTAACCACTACTTACAAAGAGAAACTAGGCGAGCTAGGCATTGTTTTTTGTGCCTTGAGCGAGGCAGTACATTCTCATCCCGAATTGGTAAAAAAATATTTGGGTTCAGTAGTTCCTATGACCGACAATTTTTATGCTGCTCTCAATTCGGCAGTATTTAGCGATGGTTCATTTGTTTACATTCCTAAAGGTGTTCGTTGCCCTATGGAACTTTCTACCTACTTCCGTATCAATGCTGAAAATACAGGGCAGTTCGAGCGTACGCTTATCGTTACAGAAGACGATGCTTATGTAAGCTATTTGGAAGGTTGCACTGCACCCATGCGTGATGAAAATCAATTGCATGCCGCCGTTGTAGAATTGGTTGCCATGAATAGATCTGAAATTAAATATTCTACTGTTCAAAACTGGTATCCTGGTGACAAAGAAGGTAAAGGTGGAATTTATAATTTCGTAACAAAAAGAGGTATTTGCATGGGCGAGAAATCAAAAATTTCTTGGACTCAGGTAGAAACTGGCTCTGCCATTACATGGAAATATCCTAGTGTAATTCTTAAGGGAAATGATTCTATTGGAGAATTTTATTCAGTAGCCGTCACCAATAATTATCAGCAAGCCGATACTGGAACCAAAATGATTCATATTGGTAAAAATACCAAGAGTAGAATTGTTTCTAAAGGCATATCAGCAGGCAAGTCGCACAACAGCTATAGAGGCTTGGTAGAAGTGATGAAACGTGCTGATAATGCTAGAAATTTCTCTCAGTGCGATTCGTTGCTATTGGGCGATCGTTGCGGAGCACACACCTTTCCATATATAGAGGTTAAAAACAATACCAGCCAAGTAGAGCATGAAGCCACCACATCTAAGATTGGCGAAGACATTATATTTTACTGCAATCAAAGAGGTATAGCTACTGAAGAAGCAGTAGCATTGATTGTAAATGGATATTGCAAAGAAGTATTGAACCAATTGCCGATGGAGTTTGCTGTAGAAGCACAAAAATTATTGGCCATCAGTTTAGAAGGCAGTGTAGGATAAATATATTTAAGTTTTAGAATAAATAAAGTATGTTAAAAATTACAAATTTACAGGCTAGGGTAGAGTCTAAAGAAATTCTAAAAGGAATAAATTTAGAAGTAAAGCCTGGAGAAGTTCATGCCATCATGGGGCCCAATGGTTCTGGCAAAAGTACACTAGCGTCAGTATTAGCAGGGCGAGCAGACTATGAAGTAACAGGTGGTTCCGTCGAGTTTATGGGCAAAGATTTGCTCGATATGTCGCCAGAAGATAGGGCTAGGGAAGGTGTGTTTCTTGCATTTCAGTATCCTGTAGAAATACCAGGCGTAAGCACTACCAATTTTTTAAAAACAGCAGTAAACGAAATAAGAAAGTACCGTGGGCAAGACCCTATGGATGCAGTAACCTTCTTAAATCTTGTTAAAGAAAAAAGCAAACTGGTAGAGATAGACCCAGCGTTACTAAAACGCTCGCTTAATGAAGGATTTTCTGGTGGCGAGAAAAAAAGAAATGAAGTATTTCAAATGGCGATGCTAGAGCCAATGTTGGCAGTACTAGACGAAACAGACTCGGGATTGGATATAGATGCCTTGCGCATTGTCGCCAATGGGGTAAATAAATTAAAAAGCAAAGACAATGCAGTAATAGTAGTAACTCACTATCAACGGTTGCTAGATTATATAGTACCAGATTTTGTACACGTACTTTACAATGGCAAGATAGTAAAATCAGGTACCAAGGAACTTGCTTTTGAACTTGAAGAAAAGGGTTACGATTGGATTAAAAATCCTGTAGGAGTTTAAAAATAGCATAAATTTATTGAGAAAAATAGTATTCACAGCATGGAAAGTTTGGTTGGAAATATGGATTTGAAGGAAAGTTTGAAACAGCAATGGCAAAATGCCCTCAGCAATTTCAGTGGTATTTTGAATCAGAAAAGTGTATCTGCATGGGCTGAATTCGACCGATTGGGCTTTCCCACCACTAAAAATGAAGAATGGAAATACACCAACTTATCTTCTGTTTTAAAAAAAGAATTTCATCTTAGTACTACCAAAAGCCTTACTGCAAGCGATATTGAACCATATTTATTTCCCAGCTTAGTGGGTAATATTCTAGTCTTGGTGAATGGTGTTTTTGATTCAGATTTATCTTCTATTCAAGCGGGCGTAAATGAGCTGGAGGTAAAAAATATTTCCCATTTTTCAACAGATTTTATTGATAAGTATTTTGGCAATAAGGTTTCTGTAAAAGATGCTTTTACAGCATTAAATACAGCCAAACCTCAAGAAACATTGGTATTGAGAATACAAAAAGGAAAAGCAGTAACTCAGCCTATTTATATTTATTATCTCAATACTGCTCAAGAAAATACTTTTGTACAGCCAAGAATCTTGATTGTTGCAGAAGAAAATAGTGAAGCGAAAATTTCAGAAATACATCAAAAAAATGGTGAAGCAATTTCTTTTACAAATAGCGTAACGGAAATTTATTTGGAAAAAGATGCTCATGTTACTTATTACAAAGTGTTGCCAAATACTGATGAAACCTATCATGTAGGCACTACTCAAGTGGTGCATTTGGCAAAAAGTGTATTTTCAGCGACTACAGTTTCACTAGGCGGCACATTGGTTAGAAATAATTTGAATATTGTTTTGGATGCCGAACATTGCGATTCTACTTTATATGGATTGTATGTAACCAACGGCAATCAGCATATAGATAATCATACTATGGTAGATCATGCTAAGCCCAATTGCCTAAGCAATGAGCTTTACAAAGGAGTGTTGAATGGAAAGTCGGTGGGCGTATTCAATGGAAAAATATTTGTGCGTGAAGATGCTCAAAAAACCAATGCTTTTCAGTCTAATAAAAACATTTTGCTGAGCGGCGATGCTGCCATGAATACCAAACCTCAACTGGAAATATTTGCCGATGATGTAAAATGTTCGCACGGTGCAACCATTGGTCAGCTAGACGATGAGCCTTTGTTTTATCTACGCTCAAGAGGATTGTCGGAAGCCAGTGCTAGAGCATTGCTAGTTACCGCCTTTGCACAAGATGTGATAGAACATATTTCCATAGAACCTTTGAAGGCATTGCTGGTAGAAAAGTTGGGAGAGGTATTGTAGAAGCTTA
>JAAFID010000036.1 GCA_013297765.1 Cytophagales bacterium
CAACCTATGCCCATAGCACAATTGGAAAAATATGTAATAATAAACCGCTATCATTAATATGAAATAGAATATTTTGTTAGTCTTATTATGCTCTCTTTATTTTTGACATAATCTGTAATAGCAAATTCCATGTGATCTTCTACTTTTTCTAAGGTGTCAAATATTTTGTTGTTGAAATATTTGCTTCTAACTCCCTCCATATTATATAAAGTCCATTAAATATTTACAATTTATTTAGAGAAAATTTTTCATATATGTTTGTTTATATGGCAAATATATGAAGTCTATTTGTAATAATAAATTAGACTTTATATAAGCTCGACTGGAGAAACATCTTTGTTTAATTGTAATCTTCGCATATTAAACAAATCAACTAAAAAATTATAGTATCGGTATTGATAGCGGTTTATTATCAGTTGTAGGTTGTGCATACCTTTTGGCAAGTTTCTAATTCACTATTATCAACTGTACTTATGAATGCCTTCGCTTCAAGCAAAGGCATCCGAATTTAATGTAATATGTGATTTATGGATACTATCTTAAACTTCTGAGGTCATTTAATGCGCATAAAAAATCACCTACACTTCATAATTTACATTCTGCGACAACCATCTTTCTAAGGTTGCCAATTCCATATTTTTTCTTTGGGCGTAAGCAATCATCTGGTCTTTACCTATTTTACCAAGTCCAAAATATTTGGCATCGGGATGGGCATAATACATACCGCTTACCGCCGAGGCTGGGTACATGGCGTTGCTTTCAGTAAGTATAATTCCTGTTTGTGCGGTAACGTCTAGCAAGTCAAACATTGGTGGCTTCTCTGTATGGTCAGGGCAAGCGGGATAGCCTGGTGCGGGGCGTATGCCTTGGTAAGTTTCCTTGATTAGTTCTTCTTCACTTAACAATTCGTTTGGTGTATAGCCCCACAATTCTTTTCTTACTTTTTCGTGCATCAATTCTGCAAAAGCCTCTGCCAGTCGGTCGGCTATGGCTTTCAGCATAATGTCGCTGTAGTCGTCGTGGTCTTTTTTAAATTCTGCCAATTTCGTTTCTATACCCTGTCCAGTGGTAACGGCAAAAAAGCCTAGGTAATCTTTAACACCACTTTCTTTTGGAGCTATAAAATCGGTAAGTGAAATATTAGGAAGGTTGCTGCCTTTCTTACCCTGTTGGCGTAGGTTGTGGAAGGTTTTGATTACCTCGGTTCGGCTATCATCTTTATAAATTTCTATAGTATCGTCATCTACACTATTGGCTGGGTACAAACCCACAACCCCATTGGCTTGCAACCAATTTTCTGCAATGATTAAATCCAGCATTGCATTGGCATCGTCAAATAATTTTTTAGCTTCCTTGCCTATGGTTTCGTTTTCAAAAATCTTTGGATACTTTCCTTGCAACATCCAGGTTTGAAAGAAGGGCGTCCAGTCAATATATTTTCTTATTTCTGCTAAATCGTAATTGCTGAAATATTTATTGCCTAAAAAGCTTGGCGTAGCAGGCGTGTAGGTAGTGAAGTTCGCTACAAATTTATTGGCTCTGGCCTCTGCATAAGTAATGTAGTTTTTGTCTTCCTTGCGGTTGGCATACACCTCTCGCATATCTGCATATTCTTTTTTTACATCAATGATATAATTGGCTTTCAAATCTTCGCTGAGCAAGTTGCTGGCTACAGGCACACCTTTAGAGGCATCCAATACGTGAATTACAGGCCCATCGTACACAGGATCCACTTTTACTGCTGTATGAATCCTTGAAGTAGTTGCCCCTCCTATCAGTAACGGAATTTTAAAATTCAATCGTTGCATCTCTTTGGCGACATAGACCATTTCGTCTAGCGATGGGGTAATGAGACCGCTAAGCCCTATAATATCTACATTCTCTTTAATTGCAATTTCTAATATTTTGTCGCAAGGCACCATCACGCCTATGTCTATAATTTCAAAATTATTGCATGCCAATACTACGCCCACAATGTTTTTGCCTATGTCGTGTACGTCGCCTTTTACGGTGGCTAGCAATATTTTTCCTGCATTTTTGCTGGTATCGCCGCTAGCAATTTTTTCTGCTTCTAAAAATGGCAGCAAGTAAGCCACTGCTTTTTTCATTACCCTAGCACTTTTTACCACTTGAGGTAGGAACATTTTTCCCTCGCCAAACAAGTCGCCCACAACGTTCATCCCATCCATGAGTGGGCCTTCTATTACTTTCAATGTAGGGGTATATTTTTGTCTAGCTTCTTCGGCATCAACATCAATGTATTCTATAATTCCTTTGACCAGTGCGTGGCTCAATCGCTCTTCTACCGTACCATTTCGCCATTCTTCGCTTTTTACTTCTGCCTTGCCTTTGCTCTTTACATTCTCTGCATACTCTAGCAAGCGTTCGGTAGCATCTTCTCTTCTGTTGAGCAATACGTCTTCGACACGCTCCAGCAATTCTTTAGGAATATCATCATATATTTCTAGCATGGATGGGTTCACTATTCCCATATCCATACCGTGTTTGATGGCATGGTATAGAAATGCCGAGTGCATGGCCTCACGTACGGCGTTGTTTCCACGGAATGAAAAGGACACATTGCTTACGCCGCCACTCACGTGTGCACCGGGCAAATTTTCACGTATCCATTTTGTACCTCTAAAAAAGTCTAGGGCATTGTTTCTATGCTCTTCTATGCCCGTACCTACAGGAAAAATATTGGGGTCAAAGATGATGTCTTGCGGTGGAAATTTGACTACATCTACCAATATTCGGTAGGAACGTTCGCATATTTCTACCCTTCTCTCGTAGGAGTCGGCTTGCCCTACTTCGTCGAATGCCATTACTATCACTGCTGCCCCGTAGCGTTTTACTTTTTTTGCTTGGGCTATAAATTCTGCTTCGCCAGCCTTTAAACTTATAGAATTAACAATACATTTTCCTTGCACACATTTCAAACCAGCCTCTATAATGTGCCATTTGGAAGAATCTATCATTACCGGAACCCTTGAAATCTCTGGCTCCGATGCAATAAGATTGAGGAAACGCACCATGGCTTTTTCACCATCCAGCATCCCCTCGTCCATATTGATGTCGATAATTTGAGCTCCGCCTCTTACTTGTTCTAGTGCTACAGAAAGAGCCTCTTCATAATTGTCTTCTTTAATCAATTTTAAAAATTTGGCAGAACCAGTAACGTTGGTACGCTCGCCAATATTTACAAAAATGGAATCTCTGGTAATGATTAATGGCTCTAGACCGCTAAGGCGTAAGGGTGGTAATGTGGTACTCATTTAAAATATATTTTTTTACTACCTAATTGAAACAATCGGGTTATGAATATGACAAATAATTTTAGGCCAAAATACTTAATTGATTTGCGACTCTTGGTTGGTATTTGGCAGCAACTTCTGCTATAGCTTTGATGTGTGGTGGTGTAGTACCACAGCAGCCGCCAATAATATTAATCAACCCTTCTTTTAAAAACACTTCAATTTGTGCGGCCATTTGCTCGGGTGTTTCGTCGTACTGACCAAATTCATTGGGCAATCCAGCATTGGGGTGTGCACTGATTAAAAATTCTGATTCTTTGGAAAGCACTTGCAAATAGGGGCGAAGTTCCTTTGCACCCAAAGCGCAATTCAATCCAATACTGAGCAAGGGTACGTGAGAAACAGATATTAAAAATGCCTCTGTAGTTTGCCCCGTAAGTGTGCGACCACTGGCATCGGTTATGGTTCCAGAAACCATGATGGGTAGCTCTTTTCCTATTTCATCAAATACCTCTTCTATGGCAAATAGTGCCGCTTTGGCATTCAATGTATCGAAAATTGTTTCTACTAATAATATATCCACGCCACCGTCTATCAATGCTTTGGCTTGTTGCTTGTATGCCGTTACCAATTCGTCGTACGAAGTGGCTCTATAACCTGGGTCATTTACATCGGGCGATATAGAACAGGTGCGGTTGGTTGGGCCTATTGCTCCAGCTACAAAGCGAGGCTTATTAGGTTCTCTTTTGGTAAATTCTTCAGCTACTTCCCGTGCAATTTTTGCAGATTGATAATTCAAATCATATACCAAATGCTCCAAGCCATAATCTGCCTGGGCTATGGTAGTACCACTGAAAGTATTGGTTTCGGCAATATCAGCACCAGCCTCATAATATTTAGCGTGAATTTCTTTAATGATTTCAGGTTTGGTGATTGATAGCAAATCGTTATTTCCCTTTAGCGGATGCGAGTGGTTTTTTAAAGCTTCATTCCTGAAATCTTCTTCTTCCAGCTTGTATCGCTGAATCATAGTACCCATAGCCCCGTCGAGTACTAGAATTCTATCTTTTAGTATATTAATGATGTTATTTTCCATGGTGTAATTGGGTGTAAAAGCCAAACCTAGCACTTTGCTACATTGTTCAATTTCAAAATGACTAGGCTTTGTATTTTATTTGCAAAAATACTAACATATTATGTATTTATGCTAGTAAACTTTGAGGTAGTCGAGGAGATGAATAGAATATTACGTATTTGAAAATTATTTCCTATTAGCTTTGAAATACTACATGTTAATAAATATATATTCTTCATTGCAGTTCAAAAAAATACTAGAGACAGTAAAGATGCACCTTCTAATGAAAGCTAAGCCCTTACACCAATCCAATTAGTTTTTCTACCACATAGTCGATTTCTGCGGCGGTGTTGTATTTGCTAAAGGAGAAACGCACATGCCCACGGCGAGGGTTCACTTGCAGATGTTTCAATACATGCGAACCTATGTCTGTGCCACTAGAGCAAGCACTACCGCCCGACGCAGATATTTTATGAATGTCTAGGTTAAAAAGCAGCATATCGTTATTATCCGATTCGGGTAGGCTTACGTTCAGTACGTGGTAGAGGCTATTGGCATCATCTGTTGGGTCTCCATTGAAGGCTAATCCGCTTATTTTTTCTTTGAGCAAATCCATCATTCGTGTTTTCAACGATTGGATGTGTTGCCGATGGGTAGCCATATCTCTGTAAGCTATTTCTAAAGCCTTGGCCATGCCTATGATGCCGTATATATTTTCAGTGCCACCACGCATATTGCGTTCTTGTGCCCCACCATGAATGAGCGGATGGATAGCGTTTTTACCATTGACATATAAAAAACCAACCCCTTTTGGACCATGAAATTTGTGGGCAGAACCGACTATAAAATCAACTTTTAGCTTTTGTAAATCGTGAGGATAATGCCCCATAGTCTGTACGGTATCAGAATGAAAAATAGCTTTATGTTCTTGGCACAATGAACCTATAGCTTCTATGTCGTTGATATTGCCCAGCTCGTTGTTGCCATGCATAAGAGAAACTAAGCTGCGAGAATTGGTTTGAAGTAATTGCTCTAAGTGCGTTAAATCTAGAATACCTTTTGCATCTACCTGCACCATGCTTAGTTTTATTGTTCCATTTTTCTCTAAATCTTCTAGTGTGTGCAACACGGCATGATGCTCTATAGGTGAACTAATGACGTGTTTAATGCCCAATGATTTTACCGCTCCAATCAAGGCAGTATTGTCGGCCTCTGTACCACCCGAGGTAAAAAAAATTTCTGATGGCGAGGTGTTTAGCAATCCTGCTATAGTTTTACGTGCTACCTCTATCGCTGCACGTGCTGCCCTGCCTTGTGCGTGAATGGAGGATGGGTTGCCGTAGCTATTTTGCAAATAAGGCAACATTGCCTCTAATACTTCAGGGTCTATGGGCGTAGTAGCAGCATTGTCTAGGTAAATTGCCATGGTAGAATAGAAGTAGTGGTTCTTAACATTATTAAAACAATTTCAGAAATTATTAATAATTTATCAACATCAACAAATTATTATAGTGGGAGTTGCGATTTATTCTCTGATTTTTTTTTAATGTGTGTCAATACCCTTTCGTGGATTTTATGAATTATATATTGGCTCCATAATTTCCAATAAAATGAAGGACTGATATTGTGATAATACCATGTAGTTCCTTCTAACAAAGTGTCGCCATTTTTAAGTTTAGTTAATTTAAACTGACCTTGTTTAGATACGAAATAGTCATGTAAATGAGGAGCATCAATGTCCCAAAAACTAAGTTCTTTTAATGGTGCAGGTTGTTCAAGTACATTAAATTTTAATAGATGTGGTTCATCCCAAACAATCATTGGTTCTACAAAACTTCCAGTAGTAAAGTTACAATGTCTTATAGCACCAACTCCAGTCCCCTCAATTTTTGCGTTTATTGGATATGCTATCCCGATTTTAAATATAAATTCTGTAGGGTTGTCTAGCTGAGGGAACTGTATTACATTTTTCCAAACTAATTGTGGGTCAGCTTTAATTACTATTGAAGTAACCACAGAATCTAATTCTAATGTGTTGTTACTTTCTACAAAAGACATTAATGGAATAATTCCAGCTAAAACCATTAGGACAGTTGGTCCAGAATTAGGAGTTTTTTCAATAATAACAAACCCTGTAAAACTTCCAATCCATGATAGTAAAAATGCAATTGGAGCTACCATTGCAATACAAAGTATTCCCTCAATTGCGAAAATTAGAAGTATCAAAGAATATACTGCGAGAGATAGAAATCCAATTTGCCAAGCCTGCTTAAATGTTATAGTTTGTTTGAACCCATATAATATAGTAGAACAACAACCTATGAAAAAAGGTGTTAAAATAAATAATCCAATTCCATATTGTTTTATTCCATAAATACCTAGAAGAGTAAGTAAAACTGCTATAAAAACCGTTATAATAACTGCTATCCATTTAACCTTTTTATTTTCATCTGGAAATATTTTTTTTATCCAATTTCTCATAATAAACTATTAGGTAAAAACTCTAGGCCGAAGTATGCTTGGTGATAATTTCTTTGATATCAGTTATTAGTTTATTGGCCAAATGATCTGCTGTGGCAAGGGTTTCAGATTCGGAATAAATACGAATGATAGGTTCGGTATTCGATTGGCGAAGATGTACCCATTCTTTATCAAACTCTATTTTTACACCATCCACTGTATTCATGGGTTGCTTTTTATACTTATCTATGATGGCACTTAGCACTTGGGTCATGTCTGTTTCTGGCGTCAGCTCTACCTTATTTTTAGAAATATGGTAATTGGGATATTTCATGCGTAGCATAGAAATATTTTTACCAAATTTTGCCAAATGCGTTAAGAACAAAGCAATACCCGCCAAAGCATCTCTACCATAGTGCAATTCGGGAATGATTACGCCTCCATTGCCTTCACCACCTATCACAGCTTGGTTGGCTTTCATGGCTTCCACCACATTTACCTCGCCCACTGCCGAGGCATAATGTTTGCCTCCTGCCTTCTCTGTTACATCTCGCAGTGCACGGGTAGAGGATAGGTTTGAAACTGTATTGCCAGGTTTATGTTTTAAAATATAATCGGCTACGGCTACTAACGTATATTCTTCGCCAAACATACTACCATCTTCATTTACAAAGCAAAGGCGGTCTACATCTGGGTCCACCACTATGCCTAAGTCAAATTTTCCTTTGGCAATTTCGTTGGATATAAAAGTTAAATTTTCGGGTAGTGGCTCTGGGTTGTGAGGAAATAGTCCTGTAGGTTCGCAGAAATATTTGGTTACTTCTTTTACCCCCAGTGCTTGCAATAGCATTGGCACGGCGATACCACCTGTAGAATTTACACAATCTATAGCAATTTTAAAATTGCGTTTGGCAATTGCCTCTACATCTACCAAAGGCATGGCCAGTATGGCATCTATGTGTTTTTGAATGTAAGTATTGTCGGTGGTGTATTTGCCCAATTTTTTTATATCTGCAAATTGAATGTCTTTTTTTACCGAAAGGCTCAATATTTTTTTACCGTCTTTTTCTGATAAAAATTCACCATGTTCATTCAACAATTTTAGAGCATTCCACTGTGCTGGGTTATGACTAGCCGTGATGATAATGCCACCAGCAGCGTTTTCCCAAACTACCGCCATCTCTACCGTAGGCGTTGTAGATAAGCCAACATCTACAACATCTAACCCCATAGCTTGTAGGGTAGAACATACAATTTTAGAAACCATTTCGCCAGATATTCTCGCATCTCTGCCTACTACTATTTTGGTTTTGTCGCCCTGTTGCATTATCCAGCCTGCGTATGCAGTCGAGAATTTAACAATATCAATGGGTGTAAGGCCATCTCCCGATTTTCCACCTATAGTTCCTCTTATTCCAGATATGGATTTGATGAGCGTCACGCTTTATTTATTTATATTATATGATGTTTCAAAACTTAGTGCTTTGTAAACTTTGTCCTAAATTTAGGAAGGCAAATTTATACAATTTGCACCAATGTACTTCAGTAATGAAAATTCTTTTATTCCACAAAATTCAAAATACCATGCCCCCAAATACATCTATAGTTTAGATATGCTATTTGGAAAAATAATTACTAAAAATATAAAATAGCTTTTTCATGGAAAATAAAATCACTAATGCCGCTACCAAAAGACAAGATGCATTGCAAAGTTTCGACCGCTTGCTTACCATCATGGACGAGTTGCGAGAGCAATGCCCTTGGGATAAAAAGCAAACCATAGATAGCCTTCGATACCTTACTATAGAAGAGCTGTACGAACTTTCTGATGCAATTGTCGAGCACCAGCCCCATAACATAAAGAAAGAACTAGGAGATGTATTGTTGCACATTGTTTTTTATGCCCGAATAGGTAGCGAGCAAAATTGGTTTGATATAAATGATGTAATTGTAAGCCTTTGCGAGAAACTTATTTCTCGACACCCTCATATTTATGGCGATGCAGTAGCTGATGATGAAGAGCAAGTAAAGAAAAACTGGGAACAGCTAAAGCTAAAAGAAAAAGGAGGAAATAAAACCATATTAGGCGGTGTACCTGCCTCGCTGCCAGCACTGGTAAAGGCCATGAGGATTCAAGAAAAAGCCAAAGCAGCAGGGTTTGACTGGGAGAAAAAAGAGCAGGTATGGGAGAAAGTGGAAGAAGAATTGGCCGAATTTAAAGCTGAGTTTAATTATACCAACACTGCCGATATTGACCACAGCAAAGCAGAAGGCGAGTTTGGCGATGTATTGTTTTCGCTCATCAACTATGCCCGATTTATGAATATTAACCCTGAAGATGCATTGGAAAAGACGAACAAAAAATTTATCAAAAGATTTAATTACCTAGAGGCTCAATCTGCAATAGACGGCAAGAGCCTTAATAACATGAGCCTAGAAGAGATGGATGTGTACTGGAATGAAGCAAAGAAATTGTAGTTGCTTTTCTTTAAGCAACTAATTCAATCATTAATTTCAAAATTTAAACTTTTTATTTTAGCTGCTTATTGAACGCTTGCTACTTGGGTAGTCGTTGTAGCCACCGCATCAAAAATTTGTCGTTCACAGCATAGTATGGAGCGGGGCTCGACGCATCGTAGTATATCATTTCTTTTGTTACCAATGCTTCAAGGCTACGTTTTACAATGGCAGCAGAGCCTAGTTGGTATTTAAGAATAAACTTTTTGGTGTAGGGTTGCGTTACTGTTTCTTCGTTTGCAAAGGCTTTCAGTAGCTGCCATTGGGTATCGGTTAGCAGGTTTCGGTATTGAAAGTAAATGTGTTCTTGCTGCTTCAACACTTCTAGGCATAAGGCTTGCGTTTTTTCTAAAGTGATTTTTTTGTCACCATCTGCAAATAAGTGATGGCAAACGGCCTGTACATGATACGTAAAACGGTCAGTCCATTCTAACACATAGTCAATACTTTCGTCGGTAATGGTGTATTTATATTTTTCAAACATTTTTTTTATAAAGGAATGGTAGCTGGCAGCATCTATTTTGGTGAGGTTTATGGGTGTGGTGCTATTGTAAAATGGTCGTTTTACATGGTGAAATATTTCTACCATCATGGCTTGGTGGCTGCCAGAAAATATAAAATGACAGTTTTGAAGTTCCTGAATTTTGGTACGCAGTATGGCTTCTACATTTTTTTCTGGATAATGTACTATTTGTTGAAACTCGTCCATTGCAATGACGATAGGAATGTTTTGAGCCTCCAAATAAGTGAGCAACTGCGGAATTGTTTTTTCAATTTTTACATTTCCGCTAAGGTCTAGCGACAATTCGGGCGTACCCGATAGACTATCAATGCTCACTATTGGGCGTAGCGATTTGAAAGTATCTATAAACTGTTTTGCAAATTGTTTTTTTTCGGGATAGGCTTGATACACTGCATTGGCAAGCAAATTGGCAAAGTCGCCTAGATTACGGGTGGCATAAAGGTCTATATAAATACATACCACTTTTTTTTCTGCTTGTAATCGGTGAAAAACATGCTTAATTAATCCTGTTTTTCCGAGTCTTCTGAGTGCAAAAAGGGTCGTATTTTGTTGATTTTTGATGTTTTTTATTAGCCTTTTTGTCTCATTTTCTCTGTTGCAAAAGTACTCTGGAGTAGTATATCCTGTTAAAATGAATGGGTTAAAATCTTGTCTCATGCTACAAATATACAAAATGTATTATACAAAATGTATAATGCAGATTGTATAATTTTTTAAGTTCCCAAAAAGGTTGAAACTAGATTTATTGGGGCTTTTTGCACAAGTAAATAATCTCGTCTTGGGGCAAGGCATAGAGGGTTACTTTTTCGGCAGGCAGGCGTTTTACAAAATCATCTTCAACTACTGTAAAACCTGCTTGCTCTAGGCGGCGACCATAGTCTAACCCATAGTCACGCACGTGGTCGTTTTGCCCAAAAACACGTTCTCTTTCTTCGGGAGTTTTCAGCGTAAGGTCTTCAAAAGTTACTGCTCGCAGTGGGTTGATGGGCGATTGAATAATGGCCCAGCCCCCTGGTTTCAGTACTCTGTATATTTCGCTCATGGCCTGAATATCGCTGGTGACGTGCTCCATCACATGATTGCAGAATGCGACATCAAAATCATTGTCTGGAAATGGTATTTGATGTACGTCCATTTTTACTTTGGCCAGCGGCGATTCTATGTCGGCGGTGATATAGTCGAGGTTTTTCATAGCCTCAAATCGGTGAATAAAACAATGTTCAGGAGCAATGTGAAGCACCCTTAATTTGGCTGTAAAAAAATTGGTATTATTTTTCAAATACAAATACATTAACCGATGTCTTTCTAGCGAAAGGGAATCGGGACACAGTGCATTGGCACGTGCAGGATTGCGACCGTAAGGCAAAAATTCTCTATATTTTTTACCGCTTATAGGGCATTGCACTTTGTTGCCCATATAAAACAAAGCCACTATCCGTAGGGCAAGCGGGCTGATGATTTGCAAATATTTTCTTGGAATTTTACGAATTACGAAACTGATAATTTTTTTCATGAGTATGCAAAGACAAGGTGTATTCTCTTTATTAAGCCATCGCTATGGAGTTACTGACTGGCAAACTTAATGCAATTTTTTTTAATTTATTTCTTGAAATAATATTCAGGTTTTAGCAGTACGACTGGAGAACTGGGAAGCAGTAATGCTATCCCTTCCTTACCATATTGAGCAAATGCACCGCTGTAAGTTTGATGTTATTTTCTCTGAGCGTACTTAGCAATAGTTTTTTAGCAATAGTTTTATTGCCGTCGGTATAGGCTATCCATACTGTGCCTACTGGTTTTTCTGCTGTTCCACCTTCAGGGCCAGCTATTCCACTACAAGCTATGCCTATGTCTGATTTTAATTTTATTCTTACATTTTCAGCCATTAGTTTTACCACTTCTTCACTTACTGCACCGTGGGTTTGTAACATATCGACAGGTATGTCTAAAAGTTGATTTTTTACTTCATTATGATAAGCGACAATACTTCCTTTGAAATAGATAGAACTGCCCGCAATACTCGTTAATTGATGTGCCACGAAGCCGCCCGTGCAGCTCTCGGCAGCAGCTATGGTTCGTTGCTCTGTAGTTAATTTTTTAGCGATAGCTCCCACTAAAGAAATGTCTTCTAGGGCATAGACATATTCTCCAATGAGTGGTAATACTTGCTGTACCAAATGTTCAGATTCTTGTTGCAAAGCAATAAGGTTACTGCCTAGGCAGGTAAGTCTCAGTTTTACTTCACCGAGTGATGGCAAATATGCCAGCTTGATATGTGCTGGCAACGCAGCTTCCCAATCCTTGATTATATCTGCCAAAAAAGATTCGCCAATACCTACTGTTTTTATCCAGCGATGATGAATAATGGGAAGCGTAAAATGTTTCTGTAGCTGCGGTAACACTGTTGTGAGCATCATTTCTTTCATTTCAAAAGGTACGCCTGGCATAGAAATGAAAACAGTATTGTGTTGTTCAAACCACATTCCAGGTGCTGTGCCATGATAGTTTTGAATGGGCTTGCAAGCACTAGGCAAGGAGGCTTGAGTGCGATTGATGGGTGTAAGTTCACGACCTCTTTTGGCAAAAAAATCGGTAATTGATTTTAGTGCTTCTTCATTGATTTCTTCACCACAATTGAAATATTCGCAAAAACATGATTTGGTAATGTCGTCGTTGGTAGGCCCTAGGCCACCTGTAACCAGTACGATGTCGGCACGACTTTGTGCCTCGGCAAATGCGGTAAGTATGTCTTTGCGATTGTCGCCAACAGAAGTTTTCCGCACTACCCGAATGCCGCATTTGTCTAGTTCAGTACTTATCCATTGCGAATTGGTGTCGAGTATTTGACCAAAAAGAATCTCGTCGCCAATGGTCAATATTTCTGCTTTTATAGTTGTCATAAACTTTTAGAATGGTCTTTCAATTAAGTTTAAATGTAATTCATTTTTTTATTCAAAATTGAATTTTTAAAATCATATCCGTGCCTGAATCATATTGAAGATAGTATTGAATAAAGGGTTGTAGATATTGATATGAAATAGCCCGAAAATTATTTCTTGTTTATTCAAATAAATTAAACTTAACTTTACAATTGTAATGGTAGCCGAGTAATATCGGTTTTAAAAGGGAACATCGTGCAAAGCGAAGACTGTACCCGCAACTGTAATCTTCAAAAGGTTTATTTCATCCTCGCCACTGTGCGCCACTAGGCAAATGGGAAGGCAAGAAATAAAGAAGAAAGTCAGGAGACCTGCCAATACGTTGAACATTCGTAGCTTTCGGGAATAAAAGCGAAGAATAGAATTATTTGTTTGTATCATTTTTCTATTCCTCAAGAATACTGTTGCCGATGGGCTGCAAATGAAAATATATTCATTGGTAGCAAATGTTATTACGTATTTTTTGTACTTTATTTTTTACCATTCTTTGGCAACTGTCCACTGCCCAAGACACTATTAGTGCCCTAGAAGAAGTAACAGTACAAGGCGACAGGCTACAAAAATATGGTGCTGGTTCAAAAGTACAAACCCTAGATTCATCCTCTCTACAAAGCTTTTCTAATACCAATCTATCAGAAATTCTCGCTCAACAAACACCTGCATTTATAAAAAATTATGGAGCTGGTGGCTTAGCTACTATTGGGCTACGTGGTACTGGTGCTAGCCAAACGGCAATATTGTGGAATGGCATCAACCTACAAAGTGCTATGCTAGGGCAGGTAGATTTTGCGTTGCTGCCAACCAATTTTATTGACGATGTAAAAATTCAATATGGTGGGGCTAGTGCATTGTATGGCAGTGGTGCTATGGGGGGGGCTATTCACCTAGAGAATAAGCCATTTTTTAATCAAGGCATTTATGCAAAATACAATGCAAGTGCAGGAAGTTTTAATACCCAACAACAAAACATTTCTTTGGGATTTACCAATAAAAAATGTGCTTCTAGTATCAAGTTATTTTCTAAAAATGCTGCTAATAATTTTGCCTTCAAAGACAATGAGAATAACGTGACCCGCCAAACCAATGCTGAAATATTTCAGTATGGAATGTTGCAAGAAAACTACATTCGACTGAAGAAAAATCAAGACTTAAACCTGCTGGTTTGGTATCAATTCTCTGATAGAAATATTCCACCTGCCATGGGTAGCAATGGCAGAAAGGCAAAGCAAGTAGATGCTACTTGGAGAATTACCAGCCAATGGAAAAAACAAGGTGCAACTATGGGCTGGGCGGCACGTGTGGCATTGCTTACCGAAAAATTGAATTACACTGAAAATATAATCTCAAAAACAGATGCTGTAAGTGCGGTTTCAGAACTAGAATCGCAGGTAAAAATTACAAAAAATCAAGTGTTAAATATGGGTGTAAATAACACTTGGCAAGAGGTTGCCACCAATAACTACAGCAGCACACAGCAGATAAACAGAGGTAGTATTTTCACAAATTACAAAATTGAAAATACCCTCAAAACAAGACAAGCCATGGTGAGTCTTCGTAAAGAATTTATTTCTACCAATAGCAACGTTCCTTTTACACCTTCATTGGGTTTGCATGGCAAATTATGGAAAGGAATATCTGCCAACGCCAATATTTCTCGCAACTATCGAGTGCCTACCTTGAACGATTTGTACTGGAATGATGCTTCTGCAATTGGCAACCCAAACTTACTTCCTGAAAGCGGCTTGACGAGCGATGTAGGCCTTACTGCAAAATTTTCTTTTCCCAATTCATTATCAAAAAAATCTACACAAATTTCATTTTCTGGAAATGTATTTAATAGTAATGTAAATAATTGGATTCTTTGGAAGCCGAATGCTAGCGGTAGGTGGAGTCCAGAAAATATATTAGAAGTTTGGAGCAGAGGCATAGAAACCAATACAGGAATAGAGCAAGCAATAGGGCAAGTAAAATTAAAATTTACTGTGCAGACCAGCTATGTAGTCTCGACCAATGAAAAACCAAAATCTAGCAACGATGATTCATATAAAATGCAGTTGATTTATGTACCTATTTATAATCATCAAGCCAATATTTCCGCTACTTTCAGAGGGTTGTACATCAATTACAATCAAACTTATACAGGATACAGATTTACTACAAGCGATAATACAAAAGCTCTGTCGCCATACTGGTTAGGGAATGCACAGGTTTCCTATCAATCAATTTTCAAAAAATTAACTTTCAAAATATTTCTACAAGCCAACAATATATGGGCGAGTAGCTATCAAGTAGTACAGAATTTTGCCATGCCACTTCGCTCTTTTCAAGTAGGCTTATCCATCCATTTTAACAAACGATTATCTTAAATTTTAAACTATAGTACACATGAACAGATTTTTTTTCAAACAAAAACAAGTTTTGCTTTTATCTGCGAGCTTGATTGCTGCTGGTTTTAATGCCGTGGCACAACGTAATTCAGATTTTGAAAATTTGCCTTTAAAACCCAACAGTTACTGGAATGGCGATGATAAAAGTGGCGGTTTTAAAAGCGGAGAAATGAATTTCAGCAACAGCTACAATGAAAAATATTTTTCGTGGTCGGGGTTTGCTTATTCTAATATGACCGATACCAAAACCGAAGGTTACGGAAACCAATACAGTACTTTCGCAGGCATTGGTGCCACTGGTTCTAAAAATTTTGGAATTAGCTTTGGTTCTAGCATAGTCAAATATTCTTCTTTGGCTAGGGTGTGCAAGCCTGTAGGCGTATATGTTACTAACACCACATTGGCTGCACTTGACATGAAAAATGGGTCAAAGTTTAGCAAAAAATTTGGTGGCACTAGTGGCAATGACAAAGACTTTTTTCTTCTTCAAATTATTAACTATAGCAATGGGAAGGCTACTGATACCAGCAAAGTTTATCTCGCTGACTATCGTTTCGAGGACAATACAAAAGATTATATTTTGGATACTTGGAAGTATATAGACCTTAGTAAATTTAACTACTCTGATAGCATTCAATTTTCGCTTACTTCATCTGATACCGGCGAGTGGGGCATGAATACGCCTGCCTATTTTTGCTTCGATAATTTTACAATCATTCCGGCACCCTTTGCACCTCCAGCAGGTATGAAAGGCAGCACTGCCATAGCCAAAGACAGCAGTACCATTAAAGCTTGGGCGACTAATATTGATGTAGAAAGAGGCTGGAGAGATATTTCCCTTCAAGATTCTGGAAAAGCCAGCTACGGCCTACCTACCAATGCCCTAGGCAAAGCTGGCGAAAATGGTGTAGTAAGCCTAGGCGATGGAGGTGTGGCTACGCTTACCTTTGCTAAACCAATAACTAACGGTGTAGGTGCAGATTTTGCAGTATTTGAAAATTCATTTGACGACTTTTTTCTTGAATTGGCAATGGTAGAAGTTAGTAGCGATGGTAAAAAGTTTGTACGTTTTCCATCAACTTCGTATAGCGATACCACCACCCAAATTGGTGGCTTCGGGAAAGTAGATGCCCGCATGATAAATAACCTTGCAGGCAAGTACAGGGTAGGCTTTGGCACACCTTTCGATTTGGAAGAATTGAAAAATACAGTTGGTTTGGATGTCAACGCCATCACCCACGTAAGGATAATTGATGTGATAGGTAGTATTGATAAAAAATATGGTAGCAGAGATGCATTTGGCAATATTATCAATGACCCTTGGGCTACAAACTTTGCAAGTAGTGGGTTTGACCTCGATGCTGTAGGCGTAATCAACGAGGCAGTTCTCAATGCTACAGAAAAAATGCTTTCTTCAAATTTAATTTCTGCCTACCCAAATCCAGTGAGCAATGGTAACAGCATTTTTATTAAAGGGGAATTTGAAGAGCTCAATTTTAAACTTTACCATACTACAGGAGCACTAGTAAAATATGGTAAAGGCAATACAATAGCTACTGAAAATATGGATAAAGGCCTGTATTTACTTGTCGTAAATACCAATCAAGGTCAGTGGAATGGTAAAATTGTTATAGAGTAATAATTACATGCATCACTTGAAGCCCTAATTTCATTGACTTCAAGTGATTTTTATTTATAAATTAATCATTGTGCAAACACTTCAAGAAAAAATTAACAATAAAACAAAACCCCTTGCATCGCTGGGGAAACTAGAGCAATTGGCTTTTCAGATTGGTAGTATTCAAAACACGCTTACTCCTAAACTTACGCAACCTACCATGGTTGTATTTGCTGGTGACCATGGTATAGCCAATGAAGGGGTGAGTGCCTATCCGCAAGAGGTAACGTATCAAATGGTGCTCAATTTTCTGAATCAAGGTGCTGCCATCAATGTATTTTGCAATCAACATCAGCTAGATTTGAAAATTGTAGATGCGGGCGTGAATCATGATTTTGCCAGTCACCCACAATTGATTCCCGCTAAGATAAACCATGGTACAAAGAATTTTTTACATGAAAAAGCCATGACCAAAGAAGAATTGGATTTGTGTTTTGTAAAAGGGGCTGCCGTGGTCAATACCATTTGTAAAAACAATTGCAATATTATTGGTTTTGGCGAAATGGGGATTGGCAATACCAGTGCGGCGGCTACGCTGATGAGTGCCGTTTGTAAATTACCACTAGACCAGTGCGTAGGTCGTGGTACAGGGCTAAACGATGCTCAGCTAGCACACAAACTAGATATTCTTTCTCAAGCCCAAATGCGACATCAAGGCATAACAGACCCTTACGATTTGCTGCAAACGTATGGTGGTTTTGAAATAGTGCAAATGTGTAGTGCCATGCTATTTGCACACAGTAGAAATATGGTAATAATGGTTGATGGCTTTATCGCTACTACCGCCTATTTAATGGCCTTTACCATCAACTCAGAGATTAAAAGCAATGCCATATTTTGTCATTTGTCAGATGAATGTGGACATCGTACTTTGTTGAATTATCTTGGTGCTGAGCCCCTTTTATCGCTCAATATGCGACTAGGAGAGGGTTCTGGCTGTGCTGTGTCTTATCCCATCATAAAAAGTGCAGTAGCGTTTCTGAATGAAATGGCTAGTTTTGATAGTGCAGGTGTTTCAAACAAATAATTTTATGTTGCAAAAAGAAGTTAGATATTTTCTTACTGCTCTCATGTTCTTTACCCGTATTCCTTGCCCTGCATGGATAGACCATAGTGAAGAATATTTGAATAAATCACGTAAATATTTTCCTGCCATAGGCTGGATTGTAGGTGCTATCTCTGGAGCAATGTTTTATTTGTGCCATTTTATTTTCTCTGCTCCTATTGCGGTATTGCTCTCTATGATGTTTAGTGTATGGGTTACAGGTGCATTTCATGAAGATGGGTTGGGCGATGTATGCGATGGTTTTGGCGGCGGCTGGGGCAAAGAGCAAATTATGACCATCATGAAAGACAGTCGTATCGGGGCTTATGGCAATATTGGAATGTTTCTAGCACTGTTGATGAAATTCTTATTGCTGGTCGAGATTGCAAATTTTAATGCTCTCTTTTCCGTAATCATTATGGTGAATGGTCATACTATTAGCCGCTTCATTGCCTCTACCTTTGTGCATACGCACGAGTACGTGCAAGACTCCGCTATTAGCAAGGCAAAGCCTATTGCAAGTAGCAAATTGTCAATCTATGAAATGATGTATAGCGGCATACTTACTTTGCTACCGCTTGCTTTTATTACCTCTTGGATACTTTGGCTAGCAGTACCTATTGCCTATATTTCAAAAATAATATTAGGTCGCTATTTTAAAAAACATATTGGGGGCTACACTGGTGATTGCTTGGGGGCAACACAACAAGTTAGTGAGATTGTATTTTACCTTTCAGTGGTGGGTTTATGGAAGTATATTTAGTACGCCACACGACAGTGCAGACGTTGAGCGACACTTGCTATGGGCAGGCCGATGTTGCATTGGCTACAACGTTTGAATATGAAGCCGAAAAGGTGATGCAATTGTTACCGTCGATTTTTGATAAAATATACAGTAGTCCCGCTACTCGATGCCATCGGTTAGCCCTAAAAATGGGGCAGGAGGTGGAAATTGAAAATGATTTAAGAGAAATGAATTTTGGCGATTGGGAAATGCAAAAGTGGAACAATATTCCTTCTCCAGAGCTTGATTGTTGGATGTTAGATTTTGTGAATATCTGCCCGCCAAATGGCGAAAATTTGACTAAACTATTTGCAAGGGTAAGTCAATTTATGGAACAATTAAGAAATAAGAATTTTGAAAAAGTTTTGATAGTTACCCATGCAGGCGTATTGCGGTGTGTATGGGCTTATTTATTGAATATTCCACTGCAAAATATCTTCAAAATCAATGTAGGCTTGGGCGAGGTACTCTCTATAAAAATAAATCAAAACAAAGATTTTGATAAAATTATTTCATCCAAAAATCCTGGCTTATAATTTTTCAGTGCTATGAGGCTATTTAAAAATTTAATTCTTGTTTACTTTAGTTTCTTAATACTTTGCACCGCTTGTCGCAGCGATTTACCTAGGCCACAGGGGCAACAAGTTTACTTACCTACTGCCTCAAAAAACAACGTCTATATTGTCAATGAGGGAATGTTTAACAACGGCAATGGAGCTATTTCGCACTACAATATCCTTACTGGCGAGGTGCTAGAAGACGTGTACCAAAAAGTAAATGGCAAACCTATTGGAAACATTTGCCAGTCGATGTGTGTGGTAGATAGTGTAGGGTATATTGTGGTCAACAATTCTCAAAAAATAATCATCGTCAGTTTGCCTTCATTTAAAAAAGTGGGCGAAATCAACAATCTGCAATCTCCTAGATATTTCTTACCCATCAATAAAGACAAGGCTTACGTAACCGATTTGTACAGCAATGCTATTGCCATCATTGATTTGAATACCAATAAAAAAATATCTCAAATACCCTGCAATGGCAGTACCGAAGAATTGATTTTATTTAATGACAAAGTTTATGTAACCAATACCCGAACCGACAAATTGTATGTCGTCGATGCCAACACAAATCTCCTTGAAGACAGCATTGCCATTGGCTTTTGCAGCAGTAGCATTAGGCTAGATAAAGACAATAAAATTTGGGCGTATTGTACTGGGGATTTTGACAAAAAAATTAATGGAGGTCTTTATTGCATAGACCCAGCTACAAACAAAGTAATTCAAAGATTTGCACTCACCACACCACTCAATACTTGGGATAGGCTAGACATCAATGGTAGCAAAGATACATTGTACTATATGAACAATGGTATTTTTCAATTGCCAATTGCAGCTACTCAATTACGTCCAGTTCTACTAATACCATTGGCAGGTCGCAATTTTTATGGACTAGGCATTGACCCAATTAATGGCGAAGTGTATGTAGCCGATGCTATAGATTATGCACAACGTGGTATGATTTACAGATACAAAACAAAAGGGTCAAATGCTGAACTCCATGCGTCATTCAAGGCCTCGGTGATTCCTAGTGATTTTGTTTTTTATTGAAATTGAAAAAAAGTATTGGTTTCACTACTCACTATTATCGCCATGCATACCTTGCAAGCTGGTTTTTAATAAAAATCCTAGTGAGAAATATGTATCTTTAAAGACAGAAATCAGGTATTAAAATCAAACTAAAATCTTGCCCATGATTACCATCGTTGTAGGAACAAACCGAGAAAATTCTAAATCAAGAAAGGTAGCTGAATATTATGCCAAGTTGTTGGCATCGCATGGTGCGACATCACAAATATTAGACCTGAGAGATTTGCCAGTCGACTTTGCTTTTACAGCCTTGTACGCCAATACTGGAAAGCACGAAGTGTTCAATGAGTTTGTAAAAATCGTCAATCAATCTGAAAAATTTGTGTTTATAGTGCCAGAGTACAATGGTTCTTTTCCTGGCGTACTCAAAACTTTTATCGATGGGTTAGATTTTCCTTCCAGTTTTCAAAATAAAAAAGCGGCTTTGCTTGGCATCTCTAGTGGGGTCATGGGCGGGGCATTGGCACTAAGCCACCTTACCGATATTTTAAACTATCTCAACATGCATGTATATGGTGTAAAACCTCGCATACAGCGCATGTCGGCCAATTTTGTAGATGGTAATATTACCGATAAGTTTATTTCAGACTTAATAGATGGTCAAGCAAAAGGATTTATTGAGTTTTAGTAGAAGGGTATTTTGCTTAAAAATGTTGTAATACATAAGTCTTGACGATAAGATATTTTTTTCACAAAATTGTTTTCAAATAATAGCATTATGAGCTACTTTCCATTACGGTATTATAAACCCTAAAAAGATGTTTCTAACAAAGAAGCGTTTGAAATAATTGATGCTTCTGAAAAAAAACAAAAATTCTAAATAATAAAAAAAAACTTTAGCTGAAAATAAAAAAAATGGGCTTCGTGATGAAATAAAACCAATACAAAAGTGTGGCACTTTAGAGAAAAGAAAAACTATTTTTCAGTAAATTATCCTTCACTATGAAATAATTGATATTTCGCAAATTACCTACTTTAAAGTATTGGAGTTCACAAAGAGTGATTTTGCTATTTGAAAATTTTTATTGAACCCTATAACACAAACCAGTTTGAAAAAAAGATTTTGCCAAACCTACCTCGGTATAGAAACCAAGATTTTTATAAAAATAACCCCTAAAGCCGAACGTAGCTTCGCCACCTATAGGAAATAGGTAACCATCATCAATAATTCCGCCTATTAAATTTCTTTTATACTTTACAGTTTCTGGAAACTGTGCATGCATGGTGGAATTATTTTCTATAAAATTTAGACGATATCCAATTCCAAGTCCCATATAAAACTGAAAATATGGTTTTTTGAAAAAATAAAAGTTAAGTCTTAACGTGCTGGAGAAAGAACTATAGATATTTTGCTGATGAACTACTTTTTGATCTACAAGTGTATCACTATAAGAAATATAATCCTTATGAGTGTAATAACTAAATCTATCAAAATACTTAGTTTTATAAATATTAAAATCTGCACTATAGGTAAATCGTTCGTAGCCAAAACCTATGGCTAATGCCAAACGCCTATTAATATTTTTTTCCAATTTTAGATATATAGGTCCTACTAAAGATTGTTTATAATTAAATCCACTTTTCGAATATATCCTCTGATTATAATTCTCAGCCTCCCTAAAAAGATCAATGTATCCGTACCCTACAGAAAAAACATATTTGAATGAGCCTTGCTGCTGCCCAAAAGAGGGAAAGTAAATGAGGAGTAGAAAAAATATGGTAATCTTTTGTTTCATAAATTTATAAATGCAGCTAAAATCCAATCTCTCTATTGTACCCTAAAACACAAACCACCTTGCAATAAGGATTTGGCCAAACCTACCTCGGTGTAGAAACCTAGGTCTTTGTAGAAATATCCCCTAAAGCCTACCGTAACTTCTGCCCCCAATGGCAAATCATAGAGTTGAATTAATCCGCTTGGGAGCCTCCTAATGCTTGTAGAAGCTACTGGAAAATATTTTTGAATATTGGTTTCAGAAACTACAGTATTCATCCGATACCCTAACCCTATACCCACATACAATTGGTATTTTTCTTTATTGATAAAATACACATTCCATCGAATATTAATTGATAGTGATTTGTAACTGTATTTCTCAGCAACAGCCTTTATGGTATCACTGTTATTGATGCCATCATGGGGAATAGTGGTAATGGAATTACCACTAAATTGCAAACCATTTCCACTACTTGTAGGTTTTTCAAAATAAGTATCTGCATCGGCTGCAAAAGAAAATTGATCGTACCCAATAGAAAGACCTAACCCCATTCTTTTACTTATATTTTTCTCTAGCTTGGCATAGATGGGGCCAGTAAGCGATGATTGAATATTATAGATATATTTTTGTTTTGAACTAAAGGAATTTTTCAAATAACTATCTTCCATTTTTTGACAAATATCATAGTACCCATAGCCTAATGAAAATACGTACTTTGATGAGCTCTTTTCTTGGGCGAATGTGGGGAGATAATTGAGGAATAGTAAAAATATAATAAGTTTTTGTTTCATAAATTAAATTTTAATCAATGTCGGACAATAACTATAAAATTTTTAAAAATTAATTTTGAATTGAAAAAGTATTTAAAATTGCATCCATCTCCTTAAACGGTTCTTATAGGCGTATTCAGCAATACGCATCGCATCCACTTTATCGTTTTTGCCTCTAACATTCCCCAAAGAATTTTTAATCTGTGTGGCAGCTTCTAAACATATATTTGCCTTTTTCTTGTGGAGATAAACCAGCAAATGATTGTTGTAAATACCTGTATGCTCCATGCAAAAGATGGCTTTTGATAAATTAAATTCAGGTAGCTTTGCAAGCTCATTTACAAATGTTTTGATAGCTTGTGGCTCGTTTTTAATTTCGTGGTGAGATACAAATTGCTTACCCCGTTGAATAGAAAAATCTAATTCATTTTTAGACACATCGCAACCAATAAAATAATTTAATTCCATAACTTTGCATAGTTTATAAGTGAAACAATAAACATAAAAGTGAGCATGTTTTAAACACCATCAATACCTTACTAATGAGCCTCTAGCTCTAATTTCTATTTGATGCCATAGTTTAAACAAACGGTAAAGGATTAAATCGCTTGTTAAGCCTTAAAACTTATGAGACGCTATAATTAGCCTTTACCGTTGCTTACTTTTCCACAAATGTGGATAAGAACAAAAGAAAAAAGAAGCAAAAAAGAAAACCTTATAGTAGTAATAGATTCTATTCTTTAAATAATACTATTAAACAAATCTAAAGGAGACGCTTGGGCTAGTGGGTTAAAGTTATCACCAAATGAGTTTAAATCTCTATTTCATAACAATTAGTATATATATCCAAGCAATAAATTCAAGTGTAATTACAGCCAAGATTCCACATAAAAATGATTTCCCTATAGTAATTAAAACCACCTTTGAACTTAAGTTAATTTTTCTTTTGCTTAGTCTATAAAAAAGTATCAGCCCTATAACAATAGAAAAGAAAGAATTAAAGTATAAATAATATTCCATGAAATGTTTTATTCTAATTGATTTGCAAGGTAGTAAAGTTCTCGACTATTTCTATTCTACGTTCTTAGGGGTGTAAAAAAGACAACCAATTCACTAGAGTTCTAAAATAACACTTTGTTCATATTACGTTTAACAACCGTTTACTAAAAGTTTGAAAATAAAAACAAAATACAAATTCTTGTCGTCTTATAAAATCCATCATTTTCAAAATATAAACTCTGTTTCAATATTTATCCCAAGGGCGTTTTTAGCATTATTACGTTTTTAAACTTTGGAATAAGGGGCATGTAAATTTCCCCTCAATACTGCCCAGTCGCCAACAACACCAGCGTACAAGCTTCTAAAACTTCAATCCCTTTTTCCTTGGCCATCTTTTCAAATGCAGGATTTTCTGTGCCGGGGTTGAAGATGATTCGTTTGGGTTTTAGCCCTAATAAATAGTCGTACATATCGGGCTGGTGTGCGGCTCCAATGTAAAGTGTAATGGTATCTAGGCCTTCAATATCAGGTTTTCCTTTTTGAATATCTACCCCAGCAACATTGCCTGACTTTGTTCCTATGTTCACTATTTCATGCCCATGTTTTGTAAGTGCGTGGGCAGCCTTGTAGGCATAGCGGTCGGGGTTAGTGCTTGCACCAACTAGGAGTGTTTTTTTATTTGACATCATTATTTTTTCTAAGATTGAACATATTTAAGTGCCAATTGCTCGGCACACCTTTCACCGTCCATTGCCGCAGAAACGATTCCACCTGCATAGCCAGCCCCCTCTCCACAGGGGTAAAATCGCTTTACTTGTATATGCTCTAGTGTTTCTTTGTCTCTAGGAATAAGAATTGGAGAAGAAGTACGGCTCTCAACGCCCACTATCTGTGCGTCGTTGGTAAGGTAGCCTTTCATTTTGTTGCCAAAACTTTTAAATCCTTGACGTAGTCTATGGGCAATAAAAGGAGGCAGCACCTCATCCATACTCACCGACGCAAGCCCAGGCTGATAAGAGGTGGGTAAAAGGGAATCGGAGATTTTATTGTTTACAAAATCCTGCATCCGCTGTGCTGGTGCTGCTTGTGTGCGACCGCCCGCTTTCCAAGCATTGTGTTCTATATTTTTTTGAAATTCCAAACACGCCATTGCTCCATATTGATGGTATTCGGCTAGGTCGGCAAGCTCTACTGCTACTACTATTCCTGAGTTGGAGTACTGTGAATCTCTTCTTGATGGCGACATTCCATTGACTACTAT
>JAAFID010000037.1 GCA_013297765.1 Cytophagales bacterium
CTGTAAAACAAAAATAGTACAATTTTAGTTCTCTGTTAGTAATCAATTTTATAAAGAACAAAGCAATATTAAATTTTAATACAAATTAAAAACAACCTTATTTTTTAAGTTGTTTTTAATTAAAATTGATTATTTTTATAAAATACAGCTAATAAATAGTGGTAAAATAAAATATTATGAAATTATTAATTCTTTGTGCGGGTTTATTAAGCTTCATCGTTAGTTCTTGCCAAGAGAGCAATTCTCAAAAAAGTGAAGAAATGGCACACCTTGTTTTACCAGTAACTACGCTCACTACTCATAAAACCGAATTGCATAGGTATTACGTGGGCACAATAGATGCGGTGCAAAATGTAGAGATACGTGCAAGGGTACAAGGCTATTTAGAAAAAATATATGTGGATGAAGGAAAAGAAGTAGAGAAAGGACAAGTACTTTTTAAAATAAGCGATGAAGAATACCGTGCAGAATTGGCTAGAGCCATGGCAGCATTGAAAACCGCTATAGCAGAATCTAAAAGAGCAGAATTAGAGCTAAATAGGGTAAGAGTGCTGGTAGAAAAGGGGGTAGTTTCGCAAACAGAATTAGACGTAGCAAGGGCAAATTTTGAAGCAGTAAATGCAGGAATAGAGCGAGCAAATTCGGCTCAAAACCATGCAGAAGCTAGGTTGTCTTACACTTTGATAAGAGCACCATTTAGTGGCGTTATCAATAGAATACCTTTTAAGGTAGGAAGTTTAATTAATGAAGGAACGTTGCTTACCTCTGTATCAGATTTGCAATCTGTATATGTGTATTTCAATGTTTCAGAAAGTGATTATCTAGAATACATCAAAAATTCGGAAGAAAACCCGAATGATATTAATAAAGTAGTAAAATTAATTTTGGCCGATGGCACCTACTATCACGAGCAGGGTACTATAGAAACTATGGATGGAGAATTTGAAGAAACTACTGGCTCTATTGCTTTTAGAGCAAAATTCAAAAATCGAAATAACATACTCAAACATGGTTCTAGTGGTACTATAAAACTTACGAAGCATTTAACCGATGCCTTGATAGTACCACAAAAATCTACATTTGAAATTCAAGATAAAAGCTATGTGTATGTACTCGATGAAAACAACAAAGTGTACACCCGTAGCTTCACTCCAAAAACCCGATATTCTGATTTCTATATTGTGCAATCGGGCTTAAACAAAGGAGATAAAGTGGTGTATGAAGGTATTCAAAAATTAAAAGAAGGTATGCAAATAGTGCCTCAATACATGACATTAGACAGTTTGAAATCAGTTTCCAGTATTCGCCGATAGACTTTGCCAATTTAGATTTTGAAAAAATTGTCTATTACCTAACTTGATTTTATGTTTGCTCTTTTTATCCGACGCCCAGTTTTATCCATTGTCATTTCTCTTTTCATCACCTTTCTGGGGTTGTTGTCTTTGACTAATCTGCCAGTAACGCAGTTTCCAGAAATTGTACCACCCTCAGTTACGGTTACAGCTAGGTACACTGGAGCCAATTCGGAGACGTGTTCTAAGGCAGTAGCCACGCCCATAGAGCGTGCTATAAACGGTGTGCCGGGCATGACCTATATTTCTACCGTATGCAGCAATAATGGAACAACCATCATCACGGTGAATTTTAAAGTAGGCGTAGACCCAGACATTGCAGCTGTAAGCGTTCAGAATCGTGTTCAGTCAGTAATAGATGAGATGCCAGAAGAAGTAATCAAAGCAGGAATTACCACAGAGAAAGAGGTAAACAGCATGCTGCTCTACTTAAATGTGATGAGCGATGATACGACCATGGATGAGAAATTTGTCTATAACTATACCGATATTAATATTCTTGCTGAACTAAAACGTATCGATGGTGTAGGTTTTGCAAGTATTATGGGCGAGCAAGATTATTCTATGCGGGTATGGCTAAAACCCGACCGTATGGCGGGCTACCAAGTGTCTACCGAAGATGTAATAGAGGCAATTCGCAACCAAAATGTAGAAGCGGCACCAGGCAGGTCGGGCGAAAGCTCGAACAAAGAATCGCAAATGTTGCAATATGTATTGCGGTACACTGGAAAATTTTTTGAGCCCAAGCAATATGAAAACCTAGTAGTAAAGGCAAATCCCGATGGATCGATGTTGAAAATAAAAGACATTGCCAATGTAGAATTTGGGTCACTTACCTACAGCATGGTATCTAAAAATGATGGCAAACCTTCGGCCTCTATCATGCTAAAACAAAGACCAGGATCGAATGCCAGAGATGTAATACAGAATGTAAAAAACAGAATGGAAGAATTGAAAAAAACAAATTTTCCACCTGGCATGAAATACAACATTACGTACGATGTATCTAGGTTTCTCGATGCTTCTATTCATGAAGTGGTGCGTACGCTATTCGAAGCATTTCTATTGGTATCGCTCGTAGTGTTTTTATTCCTTCAAGATTTTAGATCTACACTTATCCCAGCAATTGCGGTGCCTGTATCGCTAATAGGCACATTTTTCTTTATGCAACTATTTGGCTTTTCAATCAATTTACTAACGCTCTTTGCCCTTGTGTTGGCAATAGGCATAGTAGTGGATGACGCCATAGTAGTAGTGGAGGCTGTACACGCTAAGATGGCAGAAAAACATCTCTCGCCTAAAGCTGCAACAATGGAAGCCATGAAAGAAATTAGCGGTGCTATCCTTGCCATTACGCTAGTAATGTCAGCTGTATTCATTCCAGTGTCTTTCATGTCGGGGCCTGTGGGGATATTTTACAGACAATTTTCCCTGACATTGGCCATCGCCATTATCATATCGGGCTTAACTGCCTTAACCCTCACTCCTGCCCTATGTGCATTGATACTAAAACCTCACGATGCTGACCATCACAAAAAGAAAAATTTCTTAGACAAATTTTTTGTTGGATTCAATTCCCGTTATGATAAGCTAGCTTCGGGCTACAAGTGGCTATTGGGGTTGTTGGCAGGTCGTAGGCTAGTAACAGTTGCTATGTTGCTAATATTTATGGGCATGGCTTGGGGCATGAGTGCAATTTTGCCTACTGGTTTTATACCTACTGAAGATCAAGGTGTGGTTTACGTAAGCGTTACAGCCCCTGTAGGTGCTACAGTAGAGCGTACCAACGAAGTGCTAGATAAAATAACAAAGACGGCCAAAAGTTTAGAAGCCGTAGAATCGGTATCGACCCTAGCAGGGTACAGCATCATTACTGAGTCGGCAGGTGCATCGTATGGCATGGGTATGATAGATTTAAAGGCTTGGGACAATAGAAAAGAAAGTGTGACCGAGTTGATTAAAATATTGGAAGAAAAAACAAAAAACATCAACGATGCTAAAATAGAATTCTTTCCACCACCAGCGGTACCAGGCTTTGGTAATGCTAGTGGATTTGAATTTAGAATTCAAGACAGAACTGGCACAGGCGACTTGCAGCGTACTTCTAAAGTAACCAATGAGTTTTTGGCATCCCTTAACAATTGTCCTGAAATTGGGAATTCATTTACCGTATTCGATGCATCATTTCCACAATACCTCATTCATATAGATCAAGAGCAAGCAGCACAAAAAGGAATAACCATTGCCAATGCCATGAATACGTTGCAAACATTGATAGGTAGCTATTATGCATCAAACTTTATTCGCTTTGGTCAAATGTATAAAGTAATGGTTCAGGCTGCCCCCAACTACAGAGCAAGGCCAGAAGATGTGGCGAAATTGTATGTAAAAAATGACCGTGGAGAAATGGTTGCTTTCTCATCTTTTGTAAGGCTAGAGCGGGTATATGGCCCTGAGCAACTAACCAGATTTAATATGTTTACCTCGGCAATGGTCAACGGCGAGGCAGCTAAGGGATATAGCAGTGGGGAAGCCATTGATGCCATCAAACGAGTGGCAATAGAAAAATTGCCCAAGGGCTTTACCTACGACTGGACGGGAATGACCCGTGAAGAAATACTTTCGGGCAACCAAGCCATATATATATTTATGATTTGCCTACTTTTTGTGTACCTACTGTTATCTGCACAGTACGAAAGTTTCATTTTACCTATACCAGTTATATTGTCATTGCCTGTTGGCATCTTCGGGGCATTATTTTCACTGAAAATTTTAGGTTTAGAAAATAATATATACGCCCAAGTTTCTTTGGTAATGCTGATAGGCTTGCTGGGTAAAAATGCAATTTTAATTATTGAGTTTGCCCTGCAAAGACAAAAAGATGGATTATCGGTAAGAAAGGCCGCTATCGAGGGTGCTATTGCTAGATTTAGACCAATATTAATGACATCCTTTGCCTTTATTGCTGGGCTTGTTCCTCTCTGTATTGCTTCTGGTGCTGGTGCACTTGGCAACCGTACCATAGGCACCGCAGCTGCTGGCGGAATGTTGTTTGGGACAGTATTTGGCCTTATTGTAATTCCAGGATTGTATGTATTGTTTGCAAGCCTTTTAAAAGTGCACAAAAAACCTGCTGCCACAGAGCAATTCGAAACTCAAATACCATAAAGCCAATTCAGTCAATATGCTTAATAGAAATTCATTTCTTTCTTTTTTATCTATTATTATACTTACTGCATCCTGCACGGCACTAAGGAAATCGATATTGCCAAATATGGTAAACTTGCCTAGCAATTACACCAGCACTGAACGAGAAAACAAAAATGACAGCTTACTATCGCCAAAAGATTTCTTTTCTGATACATGCTTGGTTGCCTTGATAGACTTGGCATTGACCAATAACTTTGATTTATTGCGTGCAGTACAACGGATAGAATATGCTAAAGCAAACTACCTTGTGACCAAGGCAGCATTCTTGCCCTCGCTAAACGGCAGTGCTAGAGCTGGAGTAGATAAATTTAGTAAAAATACCATGAACGGATTGGGCAATTTTGACACCAATTTATCGCCCAATATTTCTAGCGAAAATAGAATCCCCAATCCTACGCCAGATTATTTTTTGAGTCTTACTACCAGTTGGGAGTTGGGGTTGTGGGGCAAATACAGAAATTATAGAAAATCAGGCTACAATCGTTTGCTAGCTAGCGAAAAAGGGAAACACCTAGTGCAAACCGCTATCATTGCCGAGGTGGCTACGCTTTACTATCGCTTACTCGCATTGGATGCAGAATTAGAAATCATCAATCGCAACTTGATTTTGCAACAAACTGCGGTTGATAATATTGATATTTTGAAACAAGGAGCAAGGGCAAATGAGCTGGCCGTGCAACAATTTACAGCACAGTTACTCGACACCAAAGCACTCTTCTCAATGAAAAAGCAAGAAATTATTCACACAGAAAATTTGTTGAATGTACTGCTTGGTAGATTTCCATCTAAAATCACACGAGGGCAAAACATCATTGCTCAAAGTATTCCCAAAGAAATTTACACTGGAATCCCTACCAATTTATTGTATCAGCGTCCCGATATTAGACAGGCAGAGCTGTCACTAGCCGCCACCAGTGCCGATGTTGCTGTGGCAAGAGCAGGATTCTTCCCGTCGCTTACCCTCAATGGATATGCAGGCTACAATTCATTCAATTCTAGTTTACTATTTGCACCTGCTTCTGTGGCTTATGGTGCTATGGCAGGGTTAATAGCACCAATGTTTAACAAAAACCAAATCAAAGCCAACTATCGACGCAGCCGTGCAGAGCAAATGGATGCTTTTTATGCCTACCAGAAAGCAGTAGTTACAGGCTATCAAGAGGTAGTTACCAACTTGAAAGGAATAGAAAATTATCAAATAGTATATAATTTAAAAGCCCAAGAGGTAGAGGCATTAAACAAAGCAGTATCTGCCTCCAACGATTTATTTTTTGCGGGCAGTGCGTCTTACTTAGATGTGATTACTGCCCGCAAATATGTGTTGCAAACTGAACTAGACTTGACCAATACCAAAAAAGAACAATTTCTCTACATGATAGATTTGTATAGAGCCTTGGGCGGCGGATGGCAATAATAACATCTGTATTTGCAAATACGATTTTACTTATGATTAATATTATTCTAAAAAGATAATTTCAAAATACATTTACAAAGCATTGCAATAGACCTAATCTATTGGTATTTTATATTAATTCTGCAACCATGCTTATTTATTTGAGCCATCAAATGGATTTATAAAAATAAGTTTTACCCATTATATTTTTTTTACAATGTCTATAAAAGTCGCTCTACATCACATCACCCATTACAAATACGACAAAGCTATAACCCTATCGCCGCACGTATTTAGGTTGCGACCCGCAGTACATTCTCGCACTGCCATTGATGGCTATAGTTTAAAAATATATCCCGAAAATCATTTTATCAATTGGCAGCAAGATCCCTTTGGAAATTATTTGGCAAGGGTAGTATTTCCCGAAAAGACTACAGAACTAAGGGTAGAGGTAGAAGTGCTTGCCAATTTGGTGGTGATAAATCCATTTGATTTCTTTATAGAAGAGTATGCTCAAGAATTTCCATTTGTATATACAGCCCAATTGCAGAAAGAGCTGTACCCTTATTTAGAGTTGAGCGAGAAAAGTGCTTTGCTAGATAAATGGGTAAGTGAAATAGATTTAAAAAAGCAATTGACCGTTGATTTTTTGGTGGCAATAAATCAAAAATTATTCAAAGCCATTCAATACAGCATAAGGCTAGAAGTAGGAATCCAAACCTGCGAAGAAACCTTAAGCAAAGCTCTGGGCTCTTGCAGAGATTCTACTTGGGTATTAGTTCAGGCTTTGAGAAAATTGGGGCTTGCCGCTCGTTTTGTATCTGGCTATTTGGTACAGCTTACACCCGATATTAAGTCGCTTGATGGGGCTACAGGGCCAGAAAAAGATTTTACCGATTTGCATGCTTGGGCAGAGGTTTACATACCAGGTGCAGGCTGGGTAGGGCTTGACCCCACCTCGGGATTAATGGCTGGCGAAGGGCACATTCCACTTGCTTGCACCCCCGACCCCGTGAGTGCCGCACCTATTACAGGTGCGGCTGAAAAATGTGAGACTATTTTTGAATTTTCAAATGAAGTAATTCGCATCAGAGAAGATCCACGAGTGACCAAACCCTATTCAGAAGACCATTGGCAAACCATAATGGCACTGGGGCAAAAGATAGATGAGGATTTGACGAAAGGAGATGCAAGGCTTACAATGGGCGGCGAGCCAACGTTTGTATCAATCGACGATATGGAATCGGCAGAATGGAACGTAGCGGCCGATGGAAAAGAAAAGCGCAAACTTGCTGGAGTACTGATACGAAAATTACGAAATGAATTTGGCCCTCAAGGCTTACTGCACTTTGGTTTGGGCAAATGGTACCCTGGAGAATTGCTGCCACGCTGGCAATTGGGATTGTACTGGCGCAAAGACAAGCAACCTATTTGGCACAACGACAAATTAATCGCCGACGATGCCAAAGACTATGGTTTTACTGCCCTGCACGCCGAGCGTTTTATCAATATATTGGTGGGTTATCTAGGTCTGCAACGAAAAAATATTTCTACAGCCTATGAAGATACTTTTTATTTTCTATGGGAAGAGGGACGAATACCTGTCAATGTTGACCCATTAAAAGTAGATTTAAAAAGCCCTTTAGAAAGACAAAAGCTGGCAGAATTAATGCAACAGGGACTCTCTACCCCCACAGGTTTTGCCATTCCTATCCAATGGAGTTTTGAGAAAAATCAATGGGTAAGTGAGCATTGGGAATTTCGCAACCAGCACATGTACCTAACCCCAGGCAACTCGCCCATGGGATTGCGACTACCATTGAAATCATTAGAGAAAGGCGACGAAGAAAAATTTGAAAAAAGATTTGAAAGAGATCTTTTTGATACTGCACCAGAGCTTAAAAATTATAAAGAAGAAATCCTTCAAAAGCGAGATGCAGCTAGGGCTGTAGCTGTTGCTCAATACAAAGTAGATGAGGCATTTGTTTACGCACAAAAGACAACTGATAAGTATGCCGAAAAAAACAACCTCATTCGTACATGCATTTGCGTCGAGCCTAGAGAAGGCAAGCTCTACGTGTTTATGCCGCCTATAGAGTATGCAGAACATTATTTAGAAATCATCGCTTGCATAGAGGCAACTGCCGAAGAACTCTCCATGCCCGTAGTGATAGAAGGCTACACACCGCCTAAAGATCATCGTATAGAAAACCTAACGGTAACACCAGACCCTGGGGTGATAGAAGTAAACATTCACCCTTCCAAATCTTGGGTAGAGTTAGTAGAAAAATATCAAGTGTTATACGAGCAGGCATTTCGCTCTCGATTAACTACAGAAAAATTCATGCTCGATGGTCGCCATACTGGAACAGGAGGTGGCAACCACATTACCATTGGCGGGGCTACCCCTGCCGATAGCCCTATACTGCGTCGCCCTGATATGTTGCGTAGCTTAGTTACCTATTGGCAGCACCACCCTAGTTTATCTTACCTTTTTGCCAGCGAATTTGTGGGGCCAACCAGCCAAGCACCTAGAGTAGATGAGGGTAGAGTAGAAAATTTGTATGAATTAGAAATTGCTTTTGACCAATTGCCCGAAGACGAAGAAGTACCCTTTTGGTTGGTAGACCGCTTGTTTAGGCATTTACTCACAGACATTACAGGCAACACCCACCGTGCAGAATTTTGTATCGATAAATTATATTCGCCCGATAGTAGTTCTGGAAGGTTAGGCATTCTTGAGTTTAGAGCTTTTGATATGCCTCCACATTTTCAAATGGGCATGGTGCAAATGCTATTGATACGTGCATTGATTGCCATGTTTTGGAAGAAGCCTTACAAACAAAAGCTGGTACGCTGGGGCACAGAATTGAATGACAAGTATATGTTGCCCCATTACGTAAAAGGCGACTTACAACAAGTGATTGAAGATTTGAATGAATCGGGTTATGCATTTGATATGTTATGGTTTCAGCCCTTCTTTGCTTTCAGATTTCCCGACATAGGCAATATTCAAATAGGCGATATTCAAATAGAATTTAACAAAGCAATAGAGCCTTGGCACGTACTGGGCGAGGAAATGAGCTCGGCGGGTACCGCCCGCTTTGTAGATTCGTCATTGGAAAGAATGCAAATAAAATTAATCAACCTTACCGAATCTAGGTATGTATTGTCGTGCAATGGTACTGCCATTCCACTTAATTTCACAGGTACACATGGCGAATATGTTGCTGGCGTAAGGTACCGTGCTTGGCAACCACCATCGGCATTGCATCCTACTATCGGCGTAGATTCTCCGCTAGTTTTTGATTTGATAGATACTTGGTCGGGCAAGTCGATAGGGGGCTGTACCTATTTTGTAAGCCACCCAGGTGGGCGTAGCTATGATACCTTTCCAGTAAATGCCTACGAGGCAGAGGCCAGACGAGTGAGTAGGTTTTGGGATATAAACCATAGTGCAGGGAGAATAGAGCCTACAGCAGAGCAAACAGAACTTGCACGCTCGTTTCTGCAAGGTAGACCCATAGTACCCATGACACCACCACCAGAAATCAAACATCCAGAATATCCATTTACATTTGATTTGAGAAGAAAATCGAAATTTAAAAAGTAAATAAATTCCTTTATTTGTACTAAAAACATAAAACCTAGGTAGCTTTGACCAGGTATAATATTTAATTTCAATAAAATTAATGCTGCCAACATTGAATATATGCACACCCAGTCTCAAAGCATCAAGCCTTCATTCTACGAAATCTCTAGCAATAGATTTGATGAAATGTTTGATGCCAAAAATGACATCAGGCCACATTGGCAATCCTTTCAACACAACTTGCAGCAAATAGGCCTACCCGAATTTGAGAACAGATATGTCGAACTAAAAAGATTGCTTAGGGAAAATGGGGTTACCTACAATATATACGGCGACCCTAGCGGTATCAATAGACCATGGAAACTAGATCCCATACCCTACCAAATCAATCAAAAAGAATGGGCAACAATAGAGGAAGGACTAAAACAAAGAGCTCACCTACTGAACCTAATACTAACAGACTTGTATGGTAAAAAAGACCTTTTAAAAAAAGGAATTTTACCATTAGAATTAATCTACAATCACAATGGGTTTGTACGCCAAGCAGATGGTATTACATTGAAAAATAAAATGCCATTGACCCTATATGGTGCCGATATAGTGCGAAATAGTAAAGGAGGATTTTGGGTAATCAGCGACCGAACGCAAGCCCCAAGCGGCTTGGGGTATTCACTTGAAAATCGTAGCATCATGTCTCGGGTAATGCCCGATTTTTTTAGAGATGCACAAGTAAGAAAACTATCTGGATTTACCAATATGTACCGCTCGGCTATTGCCGAAATTGCTGCATATAAAAGCGACAACCCCAAAGTAGTATTGCTAACACCTGGCCCTCATAATGAAACTTATTTTGAGCAGGCTTATGTCGCTGCATTTATGGGCTACACGCTAGCCCAGGGTGCAGATATGGTAGTGCGAGACAATCAAGTGTGGCTAAAATCTATCAATGGGTTAGAGAAAATAGATGTAATAGTGCGCAGGATTGATGATTTGTTTTGCGACCCTTTAGAATTACGTGAAGATTCTCGCCTAGGCATTCCTGGGCTGATGGAAGTGGTACGCAAAGGCAATGTGACCATTGCAAACCCCATTGGCAGTGCTGTACTAGAAAACCCAGGATTGATGGCTTTTATGCCCAGTATTTGCAAATATTATTTGAATGAAAAACTAATCCTACCTTCTATAGCCACTTGGTGGTGTGGGCAAAAGTCGGAAATGGACTATGTACTAGAAAATCTACAAAAGATAAAAATTAAGACCATATACCGACAAGATGGAAACAGCACATTGTCAGAGGGCAACTTGAGTGCAAAAGAATTGGAAATAGTAAAGCAAAAAATTCTCTCTAAACCTTACTTGTACGTAGGGCAAGAAATTGTAGAGGTAGCAAGTACACCATCATTTACACATGGTACACTAGAGCCACGATTTGCTTCTTTTAGAAACTTTTTGGTAGCCCATAGGGGCATGTACCACTGTATGGCTGGTGGCCTTACCCGCAGTTCGGATAATAAAGATATATTCAAAGTTTCTAACCAATTGGGTGGCTACAGTAAAGATACTTGGATATTGGGCACAGAACCTGCTATACAGTTAAGTGTACCATATACCTCTATTACAAAAACAGCCTTAGTACAACAGAATAATTTATCGAGCAGGGCTGCAGAAAATCTTTTTTGGGCAGGGCGGTATATAGAACGCACCAAAAGCACTTCAAGATTTTTAAATGTAGTGCTCGACCAATTAAATCAAGGTAACAAATCAGTTGTAGATGCAGAAAAAATATTTATCGAAAATCTACTTCAAAGTCTTACAAATCTAACCATGACTTATCCTGGTTTTCTAGATGAGAAAAAAGGGGAAGCCCTACTTGCAAACCCATTTCAAGAATTGATGCGTATCGTTTTCGATAACAACGATACTGGTTCACTCGCCTCTACCATCACAGGGTTACGACGCTCTATCTATGCCATTAGAGATAAGTTTTCATTATATACTTGGCGAGCAGTATATAAGATTGAGCAAGAATGGAGCGATTTGGAGCAAAGCCCACAAAAAAACTTCAGATCTGTAAGTCATGCCCTAGATAATTTGGTCATTTATATCTCTGCATTTTTAGAGATGAATATGGAAAGCAGTACCCAAGAACATAGCTTTCTGTTGCTAGACATAGGGCGTAGAATAGAAAAGGCCATGCTCATTACCTCATTGTTGCGCTCGACACTTACCTACAAAAACGAAGAAGCGGTAGAATATAGATTAATGGAATCGGTACTTATCACCTGTGCTAGCCTAAATACCTATCGAGCCAGATACCGCACCCAACTAGCATTTCTGCCTGTTATAGACTTGTTGGTCCTCGATACATCTAACCCTGCTTCATTGGCATTTCAAATAGATTTAATCAAAAAAGACATTCAACAACTGCCCAATGTAAGTAAGATTCATGCTTTGTCAAATGAACACAAAAGTATTTTTGAGGCTTATTCACTACTTCAGCTATGCGACACGGCATCGCTTGCCATTCATACCGAAAATACGGGAGTACGTGAAGAATTAAACACATTGCTTTCTAAAATCTCCACCATATTGCAAACGCTATCCACACAAATTTCTAGCAAATACTTTAGCCATCTGCATGCAAACCAACAATCTTTCAACGAAGCCACCGAAACAGAAGAAATATAATGGTAAAATAGTTGCACCTGCCATTACAGAAAGTACAACTATTTTTACTAAACCATTGCCAAGTGCTCTTCTAGTGATACCAAAACCCTATCTACAATCAATTCATAAAATTGATTGGGATCATTATTGACCTGAACAGCTTCCAACGATTTGAAATAATTGGATTTAGAAGTGGTATCTCCCTTTAAAATGGTAAGTGTGTAACCATTTTTAAGAAGAATAAAATTCATCAACAACCTCGAGGTTCTGCCATTCCCATCTACAAAAGGGTGAATGGTTACCAAGCGTTCGTGCATTTCTGCTGCCAATAAAATTGGATGAAGTATGCGCTTTTGTTTTTCATAATGGATAAAGAAATCCTCCATCATTTTATCAATCAAGTAAGGCTGAGGAGGTGTATGCTCGCTACCAGTAATGCGTACAGGCACAGAACGATACCTTCCAGAATTTTCATTGTCAATACTTTTTAATACCAGCCTGTGTATTTCCAATAAATTGCGTTTAGAAATATCCTCCTTTCCTACCATCATATCGGCAACAAAATCTACCGCTTCTGAATGATTAATGGCTTCCAAATGCTCTCTCATAGATTTGCCACCTACAGTTACACCTTCATTAATCACCAATTGGGTTTCATGAAGCGTAAGCGTATTGCCTTCAATTCTATTGCTATCAAATGTATATCGAATTGCAAAATATTCTTTCATTTTCAGCAATTGTGTACCGTTCAATGGTTTTTTTTCAAGCCATTGTTTTCTCAATTCATCAGCTTTTTTTAGTTTTTGTTGTACACTATCAGTAAGCTTTGGCAACGTAAATACATTTTTACTGGTCAAATAAGCAACTCTTGCCTCGGCTACAGCCATCACTTCCATAGGATTGTCTTCAAACTCTAGCAAAGAATATATTTTCTCTGCTAGGCAAAGCTTTCTTAGTTCCAAATAATCTAAATGTAATTCTTCTGCTATTAATCTAAGATGAGCATCTGATGGCAACCGCTGGTTATTTTCATATTTAGAAAGCAGGGCTTGATCTATGCCTGTATTCATGCTTAGTTTAAGTATGGTGAATTGATTTTCTTTTCTACCAAACATGATTTTTTCTGAAAGTTTCATATCATGACTTTTATATTCATGACAAATTTAGTCTTTTTTTTGAGTTTTTTTAATTTTTTAAAAATTTATTTTTCTTATCATTTGATTTCTATTTTATATTGAAAATCCATTATTTGCCTCGAAATATGGGTACATTTATAAATTATTGATTAATATTATTATGTTGTATCGAATCAAGCACATTACCAAATATCAATACCATAACTTGGTAAACCAGTCTTACAGTGAGGTGCGGCTTAGCCCCAAGAATACTGTATTCCAAAATTGTGTTTGGAAAAATTTATCGATTTATCCTCAGGTGCATACTTTAAGCGAACGAGTTGATTTTTTTGAAAGTATAGTGCATTCATTTACAATCTGCCAACCTCACAAAATGCTTGAAATAGTAGCCGAATGTACGGTATCGGTTTTGCCTCGCACAAACTATAATTTGGAACAAGGCACTTCAACGTGGGAAAATGTACAAAAGCAATTGAAAGGTTTTGACCCGTCTTTATTAGATGTAAAACAATATACATTGTCATCGCCGCATCTACTTCCAGTAGCAGCTATTGCACATTTTGCTAAAGATATTTTTGATCAGGAGCCTATATTACTAAATGCTGTGAAAAAATTAATGTACACTATTTTTCAGGAATTTGAATTTAAGTCAGGCTATACCACCATCTCTACCCCATTGCAAGATGTGATAAAAATACGTAAAGGTGTATGTCAAGACTTTGCACATGTGGCTATTGCAAGCCTTCGTTCGGTAGGGCTGGCAGCACGATATGTAAGTGGCTATTTGGAAACAATTCCTCCCATAGGTAAAGCAAAATTAGTCGGTGCAGATGCTTCTCATGCGTGGGTATCAGTATATATTCCCGAATACGGTTGGGTAGATTTTGACCCAACCAACAATATTTTTGTCAATGACCAACACATCACCCTTGGCTGGGGCAGGGACTATGCCGACATCGCACCAGTTCGTGGTGTAGTTTACAGCGAAGGCAAACAACAGATGGAAACTAGTGTAGATGTAATGAGGGTGGAATAGTAGAAACATAGAAAATTATAATAATGCCTACAGCAATAATTGGAATGGAGATAATTTGAAGGATAGAGTATATTACTACAGCGTAAAAAACAATTTAACCACTGATAGTTACAAGGGCTGGATACATATTTCGAATAAAGTGGAGTAAAATATAAAAAAAACCATATAAAACATACATCAATAAATAATATTCAAAATGCCCTAATTGAGAAAACAAAGAAGATGATTTAAGAATATTCCTAATTTTTATTTTATCAATACAATCAGCTATTTAACTATTCTTCGATTTTAACATTTTTATTACACCAGTATTGTAACTATCTTTTTGATTGGTAGTTTAGGAAAAATTCTACTATCATGAAAAAATTTCTAAAATACGCTTTACTGTCTTCTTTTGTTATTTCCAGTCATTTTTTAGTTGGCAAAGTAATTACCGTTAACAATTCTGACACTAAGATTGCACAGTATTCCGATTTACAAACTGCAATTGACAACTCTGGTTTAGACGATACTATTTATGTACACCCCTCTCCCAACCCGTATAATGGAGGTTCCCAAGGCGTAAATATCAATAGAAGACTCACTATTATTGGAGGAGGCTATGCCCCGACCGAAACACAATACGGCTGGAGTACTGTCATCCCTCAATTGAACCTTGACTCAGTACCTTCTGATCCTATTAGTGGAAACAAATTTCCTATCAGTGGAACAAAAATAATTGGTTGTCATATCTCTTCTTGGTTGGATTATTACATATCAGATTATAAGACCGACATTACGGTAGAGCGTTGTATGATAGCAAATCTACAAGTGCGGGGAATAAGGTATAAAATTACCAATTGCATTATTGGTAGCATAGATGTCAATAATTTTAGCTCATTGGTTTTTTCCAATAATTTAGTTGGTTCGGTAGGTCAATCCAATAAATCAACTGTTATTTTCACCAATAATATTTTTTATCCTAGAAGTGGAGCTGCAACTTTTGGTACTGTATCCTATGCTAATTTTTCCAATAATATTTTTTACTCTAATAATCCCACCCCATCAGATTATTGTACTTTCAATAATAACTTTTTGGTACATTCCGTAGTTTTGCCAGTTTTGCCAAATGGCACCAATACAGGAGCAGGAAATTTTAGCAACATCAATCCTCAATTTAAAGCGGGCAATCTTCCAGCAAGTATTGCATTAGGCGATTTACCCAAATATGATTGGTCGTTAGTAACTTCTTCTAAAGGTATAAAAGGAGGTACAGATGGCACAGATATAGGAATATATGGTGGAGCCTACCCTATGCCTAATCTTACTGGAGCTTCTACTCTACCACAAATAACTAGAATGGATTTGTTCAACTCTGTTTTGCCTAAAACGGACAAACTAAAAGTATCTTTTAAGGCTAGAAAAGTAAATTAATAATTCATCTTTTAAACTATTTACAAGATGAAAAAGTTTATTCTCTTCATATTTGTTTTTAATACTATCCTACTTGTTCAATCAAGTTCCGCCCAACAATGGCTAGGTGGGGAATACTTTTTTGACAAAGACCCAGGCATAGGGAAAAATGGAACAAATCCAATAGTGATGGACAACAGTCAAACTGATAAAGACTCCATTCTTCAAAATTTTAGTGTAGATATAAGTAAACTAGAGCCTGGATACCACAATATAGGAATAAGACTTTATGGATTAACTGGTGGAACTATCAAAACAAAAATATGGACTCTTGTAGATTATAGACCTTTTTATATTACACCACCTGTGCCAGAACCAAAAACAATCAAGTTTGACTCTGCCCAATATTTCTTTGATAGCGACCCTGGAGTAGCCAAAAGTATTAAAATACCGACCACCAACATTACTGATTCAGAAATAAAGTCCGATGGATTTGAAATTCCTGTAGATAAACTGTCTGTGGGTTTTCACAATATAGGTCTAAGGGTTAGAAATTCACTTGGACAATGGAGTATGGTTGATTACCGAACTTTCTTTATACCTACTCCAGTTACAACCAAAACTTACGACATCGTCGCAGCACATTATTTCATAGATCAAGATAGCGGCATTACTTCAAGCAATAATAAAGCAATAGATGTTTCCAAGGCAACCAATATCAATGGAGAATTTACCCTTCCTATGTTCGAGGCAGATATTGCCAATCTTCCCAAAGGCTTTCACAACATTGGCATTCGTGTAAAAAATTCTTTAGGGCAATGGAGTTTATTGGACTACCGCACCTTTTACATTGCTCCTTCAGCATCTGAACGGGTTACCCCAAAACTTGTGTCAGCAGAATATTTTATAGATGCAGATTTAAAATCCAATGCTATCCTGCAACCAATAGTAACAAAAAAATTCCCTCCTGTAGATACTGTTAGTTTCTCAGATGAAGCCTTTGACATCAGTGGTCTGGAATTTGGAAAACATACAGTATCTGTTCGGGTTAAAGATGAAAAAGGAAATTACAGTTTTCTTAAAGACACCACCTTTACAGTAACTGAATGTTTGGTATTTCCAGTAGCAGATGTTTCTTTCAAATCAAATACTAGGTCAGCCTCTGCACTAGGCATGTGCCTACCTGATAGTGGAATTTTTATTCCTAATGTGAAAGGTGGAAATGCTGAAACTACTTACTCTTGGGATTTTGATGGTGATGGCAAGATGGACGATGCCACCAAGGGAAATGTTAAATATAAATACACCAAAACGGGAACATTCAAAGCAATGCTGACGACCAGCAACGGCGGCAAGTGTTTTTCTAAGGATTCTGTAATAGTGACAATTGAAAATAAACCTACAAGTGTACCGAAAATAACCTTGAAAAATGATACCCTTATTTCTAATTTAACAAACAACATACGCTGGTACGATAGCCAAGGTAAGCTAATTCCTGAAGCAAGAGGTGCAATATACTCCCCCTTACTAGGAGGTAAATATTATGCTACTCAAGGAAATGGTAAAGGATGTGAATCTGACACTTCTTTAGGTGTTCAATTTATCCCTACACTTCCTACTGCATCAATCATCAGCACTACCTATACTGTAACTGAAGGAGACCCTGTAAATATTGCAGTGACACTTACTGGCACAGCACCTTGGACACTATATACAAAATCCAATAATAATCTCTTACCACCAGTCACCGTTACTCGTAATCCCTATAACTGGCAAGTGTTTGCAGCAGGTACTTACGCACTGGATAGTGTAATAGATGGCAAGGCAAGAAAAGGAAAAGTCGCTGGACAGGTAACAGTGATAGTAAAACCTTTTCAAGGAGCGATTGCCACTACGGCGACCAAAGAATATGTATTAAAAGCAGTTACTGATACTGCCCAAGTAAGAATATCACTGCGTGGAATAGCTCCTTTCACACTTTATTTAAGCTATGAAAATGTTGAGCGTGTAATCAATGACATTAGAGATACCTTTTATATTTTCAAAACCTTCCAGCAAGGTAGTTTTAAATTGACTAGGGTATTTGATGCCACTGGCAATGCAGGTAAAGCTACTGGGGTGTTTAGTGTAAGGTATCAATCGGCAGTATCGAGTATTACGGCAACTATTTCATCTAAAGATACTTTAGTTGGCAACGCACCTGCCAATATTATTTTCAATTTTACAGGTAAAGCACCATGGACAGCACTATGGTCAATAGACGACGTTCCATTTCCTACTCCCCTTGTAATCCGCAAGTCGCCCGATACGGTAAAGGTTTTTAAAGATGGTACTTATAGGCTGCTAACGGTAATAGATGCAGAAGGCAATAAAGCTGAATTAATAGGATTTGCAAAGGTAGTGAAGCCAGCAGTTCCTCTATATACTGGCGTTGTATCTGGCAATGGCTCGCTTAATGAATCGGACACGGTGTATATTTCTTTTAAATACAATGGGAATATCCCTTGGACACTTATCTATGGCAACGATTTAGGATTTGTAGATACGGTGGTGGTTGCCAAAAATGAATACTTGGCAAAAGTTTATAACCGAGGAATCTACCGCATCATTAAAATTATAGATGGCAAAGCCAACATTCAATCAGAAATAGCTTTTAAAGGCGAGGCAAAAGTAGAATTAGAGTTAGTCACCAAAGAAGGCTTCTCGCCTAATAACGATGGGTTAAATGATCAATTTGTGTTTAAAGGACTTTCTCTTTTTGAATCCAATAAGCTATTTATCTACAACAGAGAAGGGCAAGCTGTTTATTCTTCAGAAAATTACAAAAATGACTGGGATGGGAAAGCGAACAATGGCAAGCCAGCACCAGATGGGGTTTATTATTTCACCCTCAAAAGTAGCAATGCCAGCGGCAAGCCTGAACCTCTCGAAACCTACGGTTTCATTGAGGTAAGAAGATAAAAAATATCAAAATACCACCACTACAACATTTAGAAAAAGAATTCTTATCATGTTTGGAAAAATATTTAAACTAATAGCCATTGTTTTATTGCTGGTATGCCAGCAATGGAGTTTTGCACAAGACCTGCAACCCCTCATGGCACAGTGGATGTACAATAAACTTTTGTACAATGCCGCTTATGCAGGCACAAATGAAGGCATTAGTGGCAGTGCCGTACATCGCCAACAATGGATAGGTATGGATAAAGGCAGACCTGTTACCACCGCCATTGGCATTGATGGATCTATCAAAAATCATCAGATAGGCATGGGATTGAATTTACTCAATGATCAAATAGGCAATAACAGCCGTACCGACATCATGGCAAATGGTGCATACAAAATTCATCTTTCCGATGAAACTAAATTAAGCATGGGCTTAAAATTTGGGGTGTCGTATTTAAGAAGAAATGAGGTGAAAGTATGGGAAGCTGGCGACGATGTATTTTTAAACAGCGACCGTAACCAAGCTTTTCTTCCTCGAATAGGTGCTGGGTTATATTTTGACAACCCAAAGTTTTATTTGGGTCTTTCCATACCTGACTTATACATTCAAGACAAAAACAATTATTACACTGCTAACACTTCGTGGAAATCGGGTAAAGATTATATGGCATTTGCAGGCTACAATTTGTTTGTAAACGACATGTACACCTTATTGCCAGCGGCCATGATGAAGTATTCTAAAAGTAGATTTTATGCTGAACTCAATTTAAGTTTGCTTTACAAAGATTTTTTCAAAGCAGGTATTTCTTACCGCACCCCTTACAACACTTACGCAGCAATGACAATGTTTAAATTGAATGAAAAATTGGGCTGTGGCATTGCATACGAATTTAGTCCAGCAGGAACTTCGATTCAGCTTCCTGCCTTAGGCTCAACATTTGAATTGATGTTAAATTACAATTTTTGGCAGTAGAAATAAGTAAATTTTTATTGCCAAAGTGAATTTATGGAGAACAAAATTACCTAAACATTCATACCCAATTGTGTCTATAGTATCTCTATTTTTTGGGTAAAATACTTTTCATGATTAAAAACCTTAATCATATACACACCCTGACGGAGTGTATTTTTATTGATGGCAAATGCTGAGGTACCTTCATATTCTCCCTGTTGTTGCACAATGCCTCGCATATCAATAATCTGATAGTTGAATTGTTGTAATTCGCAAGCGACCATAATACACTCGCCTTGATTAAATATTTTAAAATTTTCATCTGCGTTGAAAGCAGTTACTTGACTTTGAATATCATAAACCATCAGATGAGCATCATTTAAGTTGTCGGTAGCACTAGGGTTAAAGGCCTCGGTGTATCCAGTGTTGGTGATGGCATTGCCAGCATAAAGTTCTGTAACTACAGCCATAGCCTGAGAAAATCCAAAGTTGTTGATATAGCCAATATCTATGCCTACAACACTACCCATTCCATTGGCTGCGGTAAATGTTCTCCAAATAGTTGTACTTGTCAATTGATTATTAATTCCCATAAGCGATGGGTCACCACCTGAATAGGGAGCTAAGGGAGTATTGAAATATTGCATGCTTTGCCTATTATAAATACTATTACCTGCCATACTGCCAACGTAAAGTGTACCATCTGAAGCAATGCCTAGGCTACCATTCTCAGAAGAAATATAGTCGTATATGTTGTTTTGTGAAATAGTATTGTTGAATACCCCTTTCAGCACAATGCCATTCGCCATGTTTATTTTGCCTACAAACTGGGCTGTATTACCTTCTGGAAAGTTATCGATGCTGTGGGAATTATCATAATTCATCGAATAAACAGAGGCAGGATTACTTCCGCCATTCAGCTTCCAAGTAGTTTTACCATTCCATCTAAAGATATTTTTAGGTCCATCTGTTTCTCCTAAAAAGTAAAGATAACCTTGCGTATCTTTTCTCAATTTGTAGCCTCTAGTGCTACTCATATCGCAGGCGAGATCGTTGCCCTCAAATCGATAGGTACTAAATTCGTATTTTATCTTATCGCCTCCATAAGTAGCTCCGTTGCTAGGTGCATAGCTAAATGCGTCAATAAATGCTACATCTACTGGCTCAAAACTATCTCCTGGCAATAACCCACAGTGTGTGAAAGCACTATTTATTTTAGAATCGTAACCAGTTACAAAAATAACGGAATTGAATATGGATATATCATTGCAGTAATTGTGCCCTACGTTGTAGCTGCCTAGTTGCAAGCCGTCGGTAGCCGCAAAAAGAAATATATTTTTATTCATCAATGTCACCACATTGCCATTGATGTCAATATCTAATTTTATAGCACCCTTGATTGGGGCATTTATTTTCCATATTAATTGCTGCGTGAATGGATTTATTTTGGCAATACCAAAATCACCTGCTACAACAATGTAGTTATCTTTGGCTTTGAAATCGTAAATATCATTACCCAAATTTAAAATTAGTTCATACGTTTGGGTGTACCCATTCACAATCAATATTCTACCAGTAGAATATTTAGTGGTATTGAAGAAATTAAAATGAATATCACTAGCGGCATTAGATACATCGGAAAAATTGCCTCCTATTGCAATTCTAAAGTCGCTCAATACCGCCGTACCTACTGGCTTGTTTTGCCCTATACCGCCTAAATACATTCCAAAAATAGGTCTAGGACTTTGTGCTACACTCGCCAATGATAGCAATAAATTGCACACCAGCACAAAGGCGAGAAGCAAGCATATCAAAGGTGATTTTGGATACATAATTTTATTTTAAATATAAGACTTCAATTAGGCCATAAAGGTTGTACAGGTTATAAAATATTTCATTGCTATTGGTTTCCTGTAATCACGAAATGGTCTCTTTTCTCTAATTTCTGATCTTGGTTGTATATCACCAAGTGGTAGTAATATGTGCCATCTAGCTGCCCTTCTGCTGCCCAATCATTTTGATAATTGTTTGTGTGGTAAATTTTCATACCCCATTTATTGAAAATAGTTAATGATATTGGGGAATAGTATTCCCAATTCTCAATATACAGAGTTGCATTTTTATCGTCATTATTTGGTGTCACAATATTGTACACATGCAGTTCTGGCCTTGGGTTGCAGTTGATAGCATATTTTGGCAAAATGGTAATCAATACACTATCGGTTGCGCTACACCCTGCTGCCGAGTCTATTATTTGAACTTTGTACTTTAGCAATTTGCTTTCTGTAGTAGTATTTACCGATATTAGATTGGGGTTAAAACCTTTTTCGTTATCTAGCAACTGCTGGGGCGACCACTGATATTTCCAAAAAATATTTTCGTTTTCAAAGCCAATGCCAATGGGCCTCTCAGCACATATTTCTATATTTTTTTTCAGCAATTCTATTTTACAATTTCTACATTTTGGATGTGTTCTAGGCAATATCATTTTAATAATGCTGTCGCTGCTAGTGCAACCAGTAATAGGATTGGAGATGGTGTATATGAATTGCTTGTACACTATATTTTCTACCTCATTTTTCGCTACAAAAAGAGCACTACTTCGGTTAGGCAATTGTATATTTTCATTGGGCGACCAAGCACAAATCATATCAGGCTCTGCTACACCTACCAATCGTGCTGTACTATCAGTACAAACGCTACCAGTATCTTTCTGAATTTTGGCCACACATGGGCGACAAGATATATGCAAAGGGAAAACCACGGCTTGATTGGGTGCATTTATTTTAGCTAAAATTTTTGCTGTATCTGTCTCGCACCAACAGTTATTGGATAGATTTAACTTTACATTATTAATAATATTGTTTTCAACATCAAAGCTAGCATTGGCACAAAAGGTATTGTTGTATATAGTATCATAAATACTAGCACTTCCTGTAAACTCTATTGCCACATTATTGTGACTAAATCTACTTGCTGTAATGACAAATTTTTCATTGATGGATTGCGTAAAAATAGCCGTGCGGTTGTATTCAAAATCACAATCATTAATATTCACAGGAGCATTGACCTCTATTGCTCTTCCATCTATTTTGGTAAATTTACATTTTTCAATAGCACCAAATCCAATTTGAAAAAGAGCGACATTCTGTAGCGAATCAAAACGGCAATTGTTAGCCTGTACACCTATGTTGGCGATGGCAAATTTTGACAATTCAAAAACTGTATTGTTTGCCATCAGTCTATTGTCACCACCTTTGCCAAAAAATATATATTCATTGCCCGCAAATCTACTATCCAACAAATCTATATTGCCCACGTTTTTTTCAGTAGATACAAAATAGTAAGAACCTCTTTGCCCATTGTATCCACCTCGCTGACTTACATAGCGTAAACTCAAACTACCTTTTTCTTGTAAGATAAAACTTTTAAAATTTGCTTTCCCTACCGTGGGAATGATGGTATTGAAATAGACAGAATCGCCTGCTGTTCCCACCGCCTCTATCCTACCGCTTACCACAATGCCCAGTGGCGATATAAAATTCACCACTACACCAGCCTCTATAGTAAGTACTGCACCTGCGACAACCGATGTAGCTCCTGATATTTGATAGGGGCTGTTTTCTTTTGTCCAGCGAGTATTTTTGCTAATGATACTACCAGAAACTATGGTTTGCCCTATTGCCCAAGGCATACCCAAAAACTCTATTGAAAATAGGCAAGCTATCGAAACCAACAAAAATTTTAGCGAATAGCACATAGCAGCTCAAGCATAAAGACCCAAGTTAGCACTATTCAAATCGCTATACAAGATGCATTCTAGCACGCTCAACCTTTACGCCACAATCAATAACTAACTTTTCATTTGGCTGAAGTACTATTAATCTCTCTTTGTTATTAAGCACATTTGGAGGGCAGGTCATAGGTTCTATGGCAATGCTGTTGCGGTGGGGGGGAGTATAAATTTGAACATAGTTGTATTTTCTATTGCCCACTTCTTGCCAAGCAATTACAGATAAATCTGATGCAACATCTGTAAGAACTACTTCAGCAATAGGTTTATTTAGGGAAATGGTAAAGCAATCGTCGAAGGCAGTATTTCCAATCATTTTTGATGTACTGAAATCTATATATGGCTTAGCAATTCCAGTAGGAATCAAGGTGGCATCTGAAACCAGCATGTTATCAGAAGGCAATTGTAGCAAGCAATTGTCCACTTTGCTTGGGCATTGAAAATATAAATGCCAACCATCGCCTACGGGTATCGTGGCAGCACCTGTATTGGTAATGGTGGTGGTGGTGCTAAGTCCATTTTGACTAAGCAAAAAACGCAATTCGACATCAAAGTTAAAAGGATAGCCTGTTGTTTCTGCTCTATATTGATAATGCAAAACAATAGACGCTTCGCTTACTGTAGCAGTTTGAGAAACCACTGAGAACTCTTTGTTGAATACCAGCCCATGAATAGCATGGGGTGGCATATTGGTCATTAGCTGATAATCTTTGTCATTAAAACTATACTTGCCTTGATTGATTCGGTTTGGGAATGGCGTTAGCTTGGCACTTTTGAAGGCGGCGTTTAAAATCAATTCATGAGGTGTAGTGTCGCCATCTACCACTGCAAAAGATTGGATGCCGTTGTTTAAAACCAGCTCATTTAGGTTGGCTCCAAATTGAGGAATTATAGCGGCATACTCATTGGTATCCATATTTCGTAAATATATTTTTTCAAAGTTGCCAAAAGGGGCGGTGTCTATAGAGTACATATCAAGTCAAGGATTGCAGAATACAAATTGCAAGAAACTTATATTCAAAAAATAAAACAATCATTTATAAAGAAAAGGTGTGGGGTTCTTTAAAAAATGTTTTTCAAAAGGTCTAATCAATATAAACAAAAATCTAAGTTGCAATTCCCAAAATAAAGTGATAGTTTTACAATCCTTTTTATAGAAAAAATTAACTTTAAATACAAAAAACCATGAAAGACGGAATACATCCTGAATACAGAGATGTCGTGTTCCACGATACTTCAAGTGATTTCAAATTTATCACTCGCTCTACCATGAAGACCAATGATACCATAAAAATGGACGATGGCAACACTTACCCAGTGATTAAAATAGAGGTAAGTTCTGCATCTCACCCTTTCTACACAGGTCAGAAACTATTTGTAGATACCGCAGGTAGAGTAGAGAAATTCAACAAAAGATACAGTGCAAAGAAATAATTTCTTGCTTATATTATCATTGAAAAGTCTCCTTCATGGAGACTTTTCTTTTTTAGGG
>JAAFID010000038.1 GCA_013297765.1 Cytophagales bacterium
CAATAATTTTTTTTATCATTCAAACCCATTTGTTAAATTGCGTACTTGCATAAAAGCGTTTCTTATTAATTTCAATAAATAGAAATCATAAATTCAGTTTAAAAAATATATTCATGAAAAATTTCCTATTGTCTTTTGCCATTATCCTATTCACTTTTGTACTTACTACTGGTTGCCGCACCGATCAAAGTATGTATGCTTGGGGAGTGTATTCAGGCTTGTTTGCTGTAGTATTTGCTATTGGAGGTATCATTTATGTGCTTACCAAAATATTGTAGTTGCGATTAAAAATAACTTAAATTGAGGAATAGCCGCTGCATTATGGTCGTGGTTGTTCCTTTTTTATTTTCTAAAATTATTAGTTTAGAATATTTTTTTAAATCAACAAATCATATTTTTTGTTGATTGTACAACGCCTCATTTATTCTTCCATTCATGTCCAAACAAAAATCTTCCTATTTCTGCCAAAGCTGCGGCAACCAATCGCCAAAGTGGTTGGGCAAATGCCCTGCCTGTGGCGAGTGGAATACTTTTGTAGAAGAGCTAATTCAAAAAGACGATAAAACAAGTTGGCGAAATAGTACTTCGCTAAAGATTGCCCCGAAACCAAAGCCGTTGAACGAAGTTTCTTATGAAGAGCAAAAACGATTGGTCACTACAGATGGGGAACTAAACCGAGTGCTGGGTGGCGGTATTGTGGCAGGTTCATTGATATTAATAGGTGGCGAACCAGGTATTGGAAAATCTACCTTGATGCTACAAATCGCACTACAATTGGTAGAGCAAAAAGTGCTGTATGTTTCAGGCGAGGAAAGTGACCAGCAAATAAAAATGCGTGCTGAACGCATAGGCATTCAAAGTAGCAATTGCTTTGTGTTGAACGAAACCGCTACTCAAAATATATTTAAACAAATAGAAATCATAGAGCCAGATATTGTGGTGATTGATTCTATCCAAACACTGCATTCGGCACACATCGAATCCACTGCTGGCAGTGTGTCGCAGGTGCGAGAGTGTACGGCCGAGCTGATGAAGTTTGCCAAAGAAAGCAATACACCCGTGTTTTTGATTGGGCACATTACCAAAGAAGGAACACTTGCAGGCCCTAAGGTACTAGAGCACATGGTTGACACCGTGCTACAGTTTGAAGGCGACCGCCACATGAGCTACCGCATACTTCGCACTACCAAAAATAGATTTGGCTCTACTTCAGAGTTGGGCATCTATGAAATGGCAGCTACAGGACTTAGGGAAATAAAAAATCCATCTGAAATATTGCTGTCGCAAAGAGAAGAAAACATTAGTGGTATTACCATAGGGGCCACTATGGAAGGCAATAGACCACTGTTGCTAGAAATACAATCGCTGGTAAGCCCTGCTAACTATGGCACCCCCCAACGCAGCAGCACAGGGTTTGATTCTAAAAGACTAAATATGCTGCTGGCGGTACTAGAGAAACGTGGCGGTATGCGGCTAGGTACACAAGATGTGTTTCTTAATATAGCAGGTGGGTTCAAAGTAGAAGATCCTGCCATAGACCTAGCGGTATGTGCTTCTATCATTTCATCGTACGAGGATAAGGCCGTGCCGCAGCACATTTGTTTTGCAGCCGAGGTAGGCCTCGGTGGCGAAATTAGGGCGGTGACCCGAATAGAACAGCGTATTTCAGAGGCCGAAAAGCTAGGATTTAAAGAAATTTTTATTTCTAAATACAACCGCAAAGGATTAAATACAGATCAATATAAAATGAAAATAACATCGGTGGCCAAACTAGAAGACGTAGTAGGCCAATTGATGCAGTAAACTGTTACGAATATGAATATTCACTACCTTCAACATGTGCCTTTCGAAACCTTGAGTAGCTTAGAAAAATGGGCATACAAGCCTGGTAATAGAGTTACGGCCACTCGTTTTTTTGAAGATGAACGCTTGCCATTTGTAGATGCTTTTGATATGCTCATTGTACTGGGTGGGCCTATGTCTGCTGGCGATGAAGCAATTTACCCTTGGCTGAAAAAGGAAAAAGAACTGATTGCAAAAGCAATTGCAAAGGGTAAAATGGTATTGGGTATATGCCTTGGTTCGCAGCTAATAGCAGAGGTACTGGGCAGCAAAGTGTATGCAAACAAAGAGAAAGAAATAGGCTGGTTTCCGCTACAAATTGCAAATACTATATCTTCCCCATTAGAGAGGATACCTTCAGAAACTACCGTATTTCACTGGCATGGAGATACCTTCGATTTGCCCAAAGATGCTGTTTTGTTAGCCTCTACAACCGTATGTGTTCATCAGGCATATTTTGTAAACCCAAATATTCTAGGGTTACAATTTCATTTGGAAGCCAATGAAAAAAGCATTGCTGAATTTATTACACATGGCAAAAAAGAGCTAGAACAAGGGGGAAACTTTGTGCAAACAGAGCAAGATTTAAAGGCAGGGATAGCCCAACATGCCGATGCCAATCAAAAATATTTAATAGAAATATTGAACAGTTGGGTTGAGATGAATGCCTAGGACAGTGCAGGAAATTTCAATTCTTGTATGCACTTGAAATGACCTTTGGGGCACTGGCTAAAACCAATTTTTGAACAAGGCCTGCAAGGCAAATTTTTATTTTCAATATTGACAAAATCGGTTCTGTATGGATACATGCCAAACTCTGGCACAGTGCTGCCCCAAGCTATATATATTTTCTTTTTCAGTGCTGAAGCGATGTGCATCATACCCGTATCATTGGTAACTACAAATCTAGCACGGATAAGCAGAGAGGCCGATTGCAAAAGGTTATACTGACCACAAGCATTGATAACAGGCACATCTAAATTATACAATACATCTCTTATGTTTTGCCCTATAGCATAATCTTCTTTGCCACCCACCAATATTACGGGTTGGTTGATTTGCTTGGCAAATTCTATAATTTTTTCCTTTGTCATTCTTTTAGTGTAGTGCTGTGCACCTATTGCAAACACTATATAGCCAAGATGAAATGCCAAAGGAAAATTGTCTATGGCTACTATTTCTGCTTTAGGGATAGGAAAATCAAGGCCTTGCCCATCGTCTTTTACGCCTAGTGCGGCAGCAGTTTTCAAATATCGATCTACAATATGTATTTGAGGGAGAAGATTAATTTTGAGATTGACAAATAACCATTTTTTAAAATTTAATTTGTCAAAAGAATAATGTTTGACACCCAACTTCCATTTGATAATGGTGGTGCGAAGGTTGCGATGTAGGTCAATAACTGCATCGTATTTTTCTTCTTTTAAAGTTTTTACCAATGCATCCAAATCGTTTTCCAAGACATGAATTTTGTCTAGATATGGATTATGTTCTATGCAATTAGAATATGCTTTTTTAGTGCAATAATGAAGTTCTACATGGGGCAGTTGTTTTTTGATGCAACGCAATACTGGCGTGGTAAGTATAATGTCGCCAATAGAAGAAAAACGCAGCACTAAAATTTTTTTCATTGTTTTCTTAAAATCTAAAATTAGAATAAATTTTGTTTATTTTTTGGTTCTGTACAGGTGTTTGTTGCAATTTATAAATAGAATTAAATCTATTGTTTTATATTTGCCTAATTTGAACGTATGGAAAAACGCATCATCATCGACCATCAGTTACTGCAAATCATTGTCGAAAGATTGTGTAGGCAGATTATAGAAAAACATGACAGTTTTAAACATTCTGTGATACTGGGCATGCAGCCCCGAGGCGTTTTTTTGGCCGAGCGAATTCATAAAAAATTACAAGACATTTTGCAAAAGGAAATTCCACTAGGCTATCTTGATGCTACTTTTTACCGTGACGATTTTCGCCGCAAAGACATTCAACTAAAAGCAAACGAAACCAAAGTGCCTTTTGCGATAGAAGGTAAAAATGTGATTTTGGTAGATGATGTGCTGTACACAGGCCGCACCGTACGTGCAGCTATGGATGCCATGATAGCCTTTGGCCGCCCTGAAAGAGTGGACTTGGCAGTATTGATAGATAGAAAACACAGTAGAAATTTGCCCATACAGGCCAATTATGTAGGCAAAGGGGTCAACTGTCTAGATTCAGAAAAGGTATTGGTAGAGCTTACAGAACAAGAAGGCATATTAGAAGATAATATTTGGCTAATGAGTAAAATGACAGTGTAGCCACTTGGCTATTGTATAACCACATTACATTAAATTAATAATCCATGTCGCAGTTAAGTGTACCACACTTATTAGGAATAAAAGAACTCACCCGAGAAGATATCGAATTGATATTGACTACGGCAAAGCATTTTAAAGAAATCATCAATCGCCCTATTAAAAAAGTGCCTTCCTTGCGGGATGTGACCATTGCCAATGTCTTTTTTGAAAACAGCACCCGCACTAGGCTATCATTTGAGCTGGCACAGAAAAGACTTTCTGCCGATGTGGTTAATTTTTCTTCCTCTTCTAGCTCGGTAAAGAAGGGGGAAACATTGCTTGATACGGTCAATAATATTTTGGCAATGAAAGTAGATATGATAGTGATGCGCCACAGTAGCGTAGGTGCACCACATTTTTTGGCCAAGCATATCAAAGCCAATATTGTGAATGCGGGCGACGGCACACACGAGCACCCTACCCAAGCCTTGCTAGATTCGTTTTCAATTCATGAAAAACTGGGCGTGGTAGAGGGTAAAAAGGTCTGTATTTTTGGCGATATATTGCACTCTAGGGTTGCCCTGTCCAATATCTTTGCCCTCAAAAAACAAGGTGCAGAAGTAATGGTTTGTGGACCAAATACCCTACTGCCTCGATACCTTAACGAATTGGGCGTAAAGGTAGAACTAGACCTTCGAAAAGCCCTTCAATGGTGCGATGTAGCCAATGTGCTTCGCATACAACTAGAGCGACAAACCATCAAATATTTTCCTTCGCTTAGGGAATACTCATTATATTATGGAATCAACAAAGAAATTCTTGATTCACTAGATAAGGAAATTCTCATTATGCACCCTGGCCCTATCAATAGAGGGATAGAGATTACCAGCGACGTGGCCGACTCACCACATTCTATCATACTAGATCAAGTAGAAAATGGTGTTGCCGTGCGAATGGCGGTACTGTATTTATTGGCAGGGAGAGGGTAGTAAGTCATTTTTATAATTAAACCTACTTACCCTCTTCAATTATTATTAAGCTTACTTACACTCTTCAAACCTCCCCAAACTCTGATATTTTTGGTATAAAGCATTATACGCTTCTGCTGTTGAGTTATCTGGTATATAAGTTTTCTCAAATCCAGAACCCATTGCCTCTTGAGCCGCTGCAAATGTGGGGTGAACCCCTGCTACCACAGCAGCTGCCATAGCAGAGCCCAAGGCACACGCTTGCTCTGCATTAGCAATCTGTACAGGCATATTCAATACATTTGCCATGGTCTGCATGATGTAAGGAGATTTTTTGGAAACCCCACCTAAACCAATAATACCTTCAATGGGAATTCCTTCGGAACGAAATCTATCTACAATAGCCTTCGCACCAAAGGCAGTAGCCTCTACCAATGTTTTAAATAGAATTACCGCATCTGTACTAAGCGATATGCCTTGTATTGCCGCTTTCATTTTTTGATTGGCATCGGGTGTACGGCGACCGTTTAACCAGTCTAGTGCTACTGGGTCTGTAGCTGCTATGGGCAATTGGCTGGCCTTTGCACTCAGTTCGTTGATAAGATTATCGTGTAATTCTTCAATTAGAAGAGTTTTAGTGGCGGCATCTATAGTTGTAGATTTGGAAATAATATCTTCCACAGGTGCAAGCAGCATATTTTTGAACCAAGCATACACATCGCCAAAGGCAGATTGACCAGCCTCTAGACCCATCATACCGGGCAGTATAGAGCCATCCACTTGTCCGCAAATTCCTTTTACTAGTTTATCTCCGACTTCTGTTGTAGGAATTACCAGCATGTCGCAAGTAGAAGTCCCCATAACTTTGCTCAGATAATAAGGTTTAATTTCTGCCCCAATAGCTCCTAAATGGGCATCAAATGAGCCTACGCCAATTTTTACATCGGCATTCAAACCCAATTTTTCTGCCCATGTCGCTGAAATATTTCCTGCACATACATCAGAAGTAAAGGTATCGGTGTACAATTTATCCAATATGTCATCCAATACTGGGTTCAATTTGGAAAGAAATTCCTGAGGCGGCAACCCGCCCCAAGCCTGATGCCACATGGCTTTGTGACCAGCGGCACAGCGGCTGCGTTTCATTTTTTGTGGGTCTGATATTCCTGTTAGTACGCCCGTAACCCAGTCGCAATGCTCTACCCACGATTGTGCTTTGGTACACATGGAAACATCTTCTTTCAAAACATGTAAAATTTTTGCCCAAAACCATTCGGAAGAATAAATACCGCCTACATATTGCGTAACGTCTGCCCCACCCCAAGTTTTAGCAACTTGATTTATTTCCTCAGCTTCTACTATTGCAGTGTGGTCTTTCCAAAGAATAAACATTCCATTGGCATTTTCAGTTTCACCATCCAGCATGGCTATGGGTGTACCTGCTGCATCTACTGCACAAGGCGTAGAGCCTGTAGTATCGACCGTGATGGCTACCACGTTTTCAGTAGTCCCAATTGGTGATTTTGCTAGTGCATTTTTGATGGTACTTTCCAGCCCTTCCAAATAATCTAGCGGATGCTGGCGAAATTGGTTGGTGGAGGGATTGCAATATTTGCCAGCTCTCCAACGTGGATATAGGAATACGTCAGTGCCCACAATATTGCCGTTTGCAGTATTGACTACGATGCTACGTACAGAATCTGTGCCGTAATCTACGCCTATGGTATAGGTGGTTTTCATATCTTTTGAATGAATTATTTTTGTCCGTAATAAGCGTTAGCACCGTGCTTGCGGTGGTAGTGCTTGTCTAGCAAATATTGGTCTATAGGCTGGTGATTGCCCAAGACCTGTGTACGAAAAGCCATCTTTGCTACTTCTTCTAGCACTACGGCATTGTGTACGGCATTGTCGGGGTCTTTGCCCCAAGAAAATGGGGCATGACCATTTACCAATACGGCAGGAACCGCATCAGGATTGATATTGTGATGTTGAAAATGCTCAACGATTATTGTTCCCGTTTCTTTTTCATAAGCACGAGCAATTTCTTCTGCAGTTAACTTTCTAGTGCAGGGAATTTCGCCATAAAAATAATCGGCATGGGTAGTTCCATAGGCTGGGATAGGCTTTCCTGCCTGTGCCCAGCTCGTGCTCCACTCGGCATGAGTATGAACTACACTACCAATGTTTGGAAAATGTTTGTACAACTCTATGTGGGTAGCCGTGTCAGAAGAGGGCTTTAGATTACCTTCAATTTTGTTTCCTTCCAAATCTACCACTACCATATCTTCAGGCTTCATAAGGTCGTAGCCCACTCCACTGGGCTTAATCACCAAATATCCAGTAGCCCTGTCGATAGCACTTACATTGCCCCAAGTGAATATAACCAAGCCATGTTTTACGATTGCTAAATTGGCCTCGTAAACTTTTATTTTTAATTGTTCTAGCATCTTATTTAGGCAAATATTCCTTTTGAAATGTGAAAATACAGGTCGTTCCAGCGTAGTTCGTTTCTAAATTGATGAATGTTGGTTTGCTCGTCAATTAGCACAAATTCTATTCCTGCTATAAGTGCTAAATCTTCAAAATGTTCTTCCGTTAGTGCCTTGCTAAAAGCAGTATGGTGTGCACCGCCAGCCATAATCCATGCCGATGTAGCAACTTCTAAACTAGGTTTTGGTTCCCACATAACCCTTGCCACTGGTAGCTTTGGCATAGGTTCGCAGGCTACCACATCTACTTTGTTTAATAGCAAACGATATCTGTTGCCCATATCCATCAAGGCTGCATTTACTGCTTTGCCTTGTGCTACGTCAAACACCAATCTTGCTGGGTCGGCTTTGCCACCAATCGAGAGTGGGTGAATTTCCAAATTAGAATTGCTGCGGGCTATGCTAGGGCATATTTCTAGCATGTGCGAGCCAAGTACTTTTGGGTTTGCAGGGTCTAGGTGATAGGTGTAATCTTCCATAAATGAAGAACCGCCTTCTAGCCCTTTATCCATAACCTTTGTCATTCGAAGCAAGGCGGCTGTTTTCCAATCGCCTTCGGCACCAAAGCCATAACCATCAGCCATCAGGCGTTGCACCGCTAGGCCTGGTAGCTGTGGTAAGCCATGCAAATCTTCAAAAGTAGTGGTGAATCCTTTAAAATTCCCCTCTTCTAAAAATCGACGTAAGCCTAGTTCGATTTTTGCCTCACTCATCAACGTATTTTTATTGGCAGCATTTTCTAAAACGCCTGTGGCAATGCTGTATTCCTGTGAATATACTTTCACTAGCTGCTCTGCCTCTTGGTCTGTGACTTTTGAAATATAAGCTACCAAGTCGCCCATGCCATAGCCATACACAGAAAAGCCTAAGTGCATTTGTGCTCCTACCTTGTCGCCTTCGGTTACGGCTACATTGCGCATATTGTCGCCAAAACGGGCTATTTTTCCACCCTGAGCATCTTGCCAGGCGGCGGCGGCTCTTGTCCAAGTGCCTATTTGCTTTTGCACCGCATCTACCGCCCAGTGACCTACAACCACCTTACGTTCCATACGCATACGGGCATTGATAAACCCAAATTCTCTACCTCCATGTGCAGTTTGATTGAGGTTCATAAAATCCATGTCGATATTTGCCCAAGGAATATCACGGCCAAATTGCGTATGAAAATCGAGCAATGGTTTGTACAATATTTTCAATCCTTGAATCCACATTTTGGCTGGCGAAAAGGTATGCATCCAAGCCACCAAACCTATGCAATTGGCGGTATTATTTGCCTCAGCACATATTTGCGTTATGGCCTCGGGGGTTGTCAGCACTGGTTTAAAAACCACCTTTACTGGTATGCTGGTCGAACTGTCTAGTGCTTGTGCAATTTGAGTAGAATTTTGATTTACTTGTTTCAAGGTCTCTGCACCATATAAATGCTGGCTGCCTGTTACAAACCATACTTCATAATTTCCTAATGCTTTCATGGGTTTTTATGTTTAAATTTTAGGGTAAATATTTTTTATTTGAATTGAATGCTGGTGCCTGATTCTGTAAGTGCGGCATATTTCTCGGTATTGAACACATACAAGAATGCTCCTTTTTTTGAACCTTCTTTATTTTTCTCTTCTAGTTTGGTGATTAAACCAGAAAGCAAAATGTTTTTTCGAAAATTGCGTTTGTCCAAGTTTTCGTTGTGAATGGCTTCATACAGTTGCTGCAATTGGGGAATGGTAAATTTTGTGGGCAGTAGCTCGAAACCAATGGGCTGCGACAGTGATTTTCTTTGTAATCGTTTCCATGCCTTGTCGCACATTTCTCTATGGTCAAAAATCAACTTGGGAATATTATTTATAGAAAACCACGCTGCTTCTTGAGTTTTTGTCAACTGCTCATTGCTGGTTGCTATATCAATAAGTGCATAGTAAGCAACGCTCACTACTCTGGCAGCTTTATCTCTGGCTACTTCGCTGTAGGCATGCAATTGCTCTAGATACACATTGTCCAATCCTGTAAGCTGGTGTAATATTCGCTTTGCAGCCCAATCTAAAGTTTCATTGCCTTGCAAAAAGCCACCCATTAGTGACCACTGCCCTAGACCTGGCTCAAAATTTCGCTTGATTAATAGAATATTTAATTGCCCTTCTTGATACCCGAAAATAACACAGTCAACGGCAATAAGTATTGGCGTTTCTTGAGTATAAAACTGAGCGATTGATTTTTGCATCTATACAAACATAGCAATTTTATTAAGTGTAAAAAATACATTTAATAAAAAATAAATTGCTTTATCTGCTCTTCACACACTTCAATTGTATTCTCCAATTACATTAGCTTCTTTAGAGCCACCATGAGAAGGGTTAGATTGCGTTCGTGCTACTTTCGTGTCAATGCACAATTGTTTGATAGTAGTTTCAAAAATTGTTAGCGTTGTCATACCGCATCCAATAAAGAGTTAGGAAGCATAAGTAAAAACGGAATACTTTTTTCATATTTTACTTCATAGTAATTCACTCCAATCTGCAAATTTTTATAGTATGTAGGTCGATTGTCCCAATAATTTTTTTCTGAAGTGATGCACCAAGCATTGTCGCCAAGCATTTTTGCTAAAAACCATTTTTCAATAAGTCGGGTTGCCCTGCCGTTGCCGTCCACAAAAGGATGAATGTTTACAAAAACTAGGTGAATATAAGCAGCATAATAAAATATTTCTACTGTCGTCAATTTGGTTTTGAGTAAAATAGAAATGTCTGCAAAAAGTTTTTCCAACTCCTGCTTTATAAATTCTGGTTCAATTGCTAAATAAATTAATTGCCCCTCACTTCTTACACCCACTTTTACCTTTCTGATTTTGCCTCGTTCTTTTTTTATAAGAATTGATGGTGTCAAAATTTCGTGAGCTTTCAATGCGTTGTTAAGTGTCAAGTCGTTTTCTCTTGCAAATTGGTAAGCAGCTATCAAGTCTTCAATTTCTTTAATTTCTTTTGTTTTGAGGTGCAAGTTAAATTCGCTTGACTTTAAATAGGTGTCAAAACTTACTGTGTTACCTTCAATGTTTGAAGAATGGACAGCAGAATTAGCAAGGTAAAACTTAAAATCGTCAATACTTTGTGGTCTATTTTGCAAAGTCACAAAGGCTGATTCAACGTCAATTGTCAAATGAGTTTTATACGCTCTAAAATAATCACTATTTAAAATTGTAAGCCCTAAAGTCATGCTTCAAAGATAAGAAAAATGTGTCTTGATTTATCGAATTTGTCGGGTCGTTAAATGCACAAAACTTTGAAGTTTGCACTGTCGCCCAAGCATGAGGCATAATGGTTAGTGTATGCAGCGTGCGGGTTTCGTGATTTCTGCAATTTCCTCTATTGTTACACTCTCCAACGAGCAACATACTTTCCTGTTATTATGAGGACCGCAAGTAGTAATCACTATTTTAGGCGAAAATTTATTTTTTTAACTCGTTTCGCAGTTCTATTATTTTCTCAATTGTTAATTTGGTTATGTCTGAAATAAGTTCGTTATCTAACCCTTTATTAATTGCATTTTTAGCAATTTCTGTTGCTTTTCGTTCTTCCCCTACAAATTCAGCTTCAGTTTGTAATGAAAACATTTCGCTTGCTTTCAAGCTTAAACTATCCATAAAACGGTTGTAGCCATATTGTTCCGCTTTTGGCAATCGCATGATGTCTAGTACCTCGCCAGCTTCTTTTAGTCCTTTGGCCTTGAAATCATCTTTTACCTCACTGTTTTTTAAAAAATAAACCCACTCATCAAGAGTGTCTTTGGCTATATCGTTAAATTGATTGACTTTAAGTAGGTAGTATTCAGGAAAAATATTAGAAACTTCTTCTTTTAAAAATGTGGATTTTTGTTTTGCAGAAAGGCCCAATAAATCTTTTTGATGCAGCCCTATAAAATCTGTTTTTCCTTTGTAAATATAGTCTTGCCCTTGGCCAAGGTCAAAATACACAATGTTGATGGAAATAATTTTTTTAACTTCTGAATATTTGTGACCTAAAATATGATGGTCTGCTATGCTTTTTGAAACACCATAGGCCATTCTATGAAAATAGTCTATCTCGTAGCTGTTTTGTATTTCTATGATAACAAGTTCGTTCTTGGAGTTTTGAGTTAAAATATCAACACGATTAAATTTATCGTCGTCAGACTCTTGATTGCCTTCGCTTTCAAGAATTTGTTGGATTTTGATGTTGTCAAACAAAAGTTCACTCAAAAACCCTTCGAGTACCACAAAGTTGGCTTTGTCTCTCAAAAGTCGTTTTATAGCCCAGTCAAATTGTATTAATTTTTTGCTCATAGCGTTTGCATAAAGGTCTGGGCTAATTTACGATTTTCTTTTCAAACCAAAGCACAGGTAGGTTAGACATTAGCAATCGCTACATGTATTTACATTAAGTATGTTTCATGTTCCTCTTTAAATAGGTTTGCACAAAGCTCCATACTTATAATATCCATTTCGTAATGCTAAAAATGAAATCTGGTTTAAGGTGTGTAGCAGGGGCTATCTTAGACCAGATAGTGGGTATCTTAAAATATTAGCATCGAAGGACATTGTCCTATAGTGGTCTTCAAATTTTTCCTTCTTTATAGATTCCTAAAAACTAACGGAAGTTAAAAACTTCCCTCATGATAGGTCAAAGATAGGCTTTGCTAATCTTTGAGCGGTTGGGGTCGAACCCGAAAAGGAGGTTGGGCAATAGCCAAAGTAGTATTTAGGTAATACTATCACGCTGGAACGGTTAAGAAAGCGAGACCACTACGTAAAGTGGGGTGAGAGGCGCACCTCATCGCTTATCTAGCGGTGAGGCAGTCTACTCGATTACCAGTAGTTTTTATCACTTTCTGTCCTTTAAGTAGTCCCAAACTTTAGAATTCATACGTCCCCAATAGTTTGCCTTGTTAAGTTCAATTATAAACATGTTCTCGTTTTCAAAGCCAACGCTCAATTTGCCGTAAATTTCTTTTGCACTTAGTGTGCTTTCAATCATCCAATTATTGTCAAAATACTTTATCCAAGTGCCAATTGATTTGACTCTTGTGTCAAAGGCTTGATTGTCGGATATTTTTGCTTGAATTAAATATATCTTTTTCATGTTATGCCTTTTTAGAGATTTTAAATTGATTATTGAACTCTGTCAGCCTGTTTTTCCAAATACCTGTCCATTCAATTTCTAGTTTGAAACTAACTGGCTTGTGATTTTGAGCATACAAGCTAAAAGTTGCAATCCATTTCCCTTTTTGATGTTCCTTAGTGTTTTTGATATTTCCAATTATAAGACAAGGAGGTTTGTTTATCTTCTCTGAATCCGGAGTTGATATTTTCTCAGGTGGAGTTACTTCAATTATATTTATTAACTTTTTCCCACCAGGAGGAATAATAATGTTCTGTATATCTGCTCCATTCCATTCTAGTGCAGAACCAGAACATTCAATTATTTGTGCAATTGAAGAGTCTTTCGGTATAAATTCAAGTTTGTCGAGATAAATTTCAGAATTTAAAGCAGGTAAATTACCTACATTCTTTACTTCAATTCTTGAAATATATTTATTAGCAAAAATGTTGTCATTATTAATTTCAGACTCGAGAGAGGCACTTAAATCTTCTATTGTCATTTCGGATGGAGTGTGGAATTCAATTTTTGGGCGTTTCCAATATTCTCTAAAATCGTCTTTAAAAAGAGCAACTAAAACGGCACAAAAGGTTATACAAGCCGAAACTAGTGAGAGCATAATCTTATAATATTCAGTTTTACTGATACTTTCCTCAATAAATGTTGGTCTGAAAATTTCGATTGGTATAAAATTCCCGAGAATATACCCAGCTATAACTGCAATAAGCAGAAATATAAATTTGTAATATTTAATCATATGTTTCATTTATTGGTTTGTCTGTCTAAAATTACTGCTAAAACAATTATATACACGCCACTCCAATTCAACTATACCAGTTTTTTGTTGGATTTACGAAATAGTAATTAACTGAAATACTTTAAATAAACCCCAAAGTATCATATAATATCTAAATAACCAACTTTAAAACCAGTTGCTAATCAACTTCATTAAAACCCTTTACGATTAGCCAAACGCTCAGTGCAATTTCAAACAATCCGCCAGGGATGGAAAATGCCACACCGTAGGGTATTTCAAACAATTCTAACAAACGACCAACGATAAAAACACAATTAAGGAATCTTTGCACCTAGCGTCCATTCCAGACAATCGGCTTGCCCGTAATGCGTTTTAAGGTACATACCTACCAAAATGTGTTTGCAAAAATGATATCGCAACCCTCCTTTTATATACACATTGGCATCGTGCTTGGTTTTATCGTACACATAGCGACCTGCCCCTAGCACTACGCCCAGCTTGTCTAGCAACAGCTCGTGGCCTGCAAATAATCCCAGCCTACGAATGTCGGCACCGTTTACTCCATCTTCGTCTGTGACCAAAAGCGATTTGTCCATAAAACCATCCACACCTATTAATATTCTAGAAACTCTAGCCACATTGTACCCATAGTGCAAAGACAAGGCATAGGCTGGGTAGTATTTGGTACCCAAATCGCTCAACAATTTTGCCCCAACACCAAAGGTCAATATGAGATTATGCTTTTTATAAACAGGTCTGAGCGAATCTGGAATCAGTACTTTTTCTAAATTCACAAATGGCTTGTAATACACGCCAAGGCTTGGGCTTAAAAGATTCACGCCTAGATTGGGCATTTTCAATCGACCGTTTGAAAAATGGGCAAAGGTCAAGCCTGCATTCAAGTACCAATGGGTTGATAATTTAAAAACAGTTTCGATTGCAGCATTCATTGAGCCATTGACGGGAGCACTAAGAAATAGGTTGGTAGGATTGCTCTCAGCGTCGTAATTTTTGGTAAAGCCTCCTATTCCAGTGCCTATACGCAAACTTACTTCTACCCATTTGGCATGAATAATTCGGGCATTCAAATAAGCCAAAAGTGCAACGCCTTTGCCCCATTGTGTTAAGGTATCGTTAAATACCTTGTCATGAATACCATAAAATCTTGAAGTAATACCCCAAACTGGATAACCTAATGACTGATGCCAGGCTTTTCTTCCATTGGTTTTAAACTGAAAATCTGCCTCCAAAGCATCAAGTGGCGATAGTGCTAAGCCCTCAATATTTGTTCTCTTGGGCGTGTGGTTAATGAGTATGCCGTGATGGTATTTGAGACCTATGTAATGCAACGTGCGTGTTTGCTGACCAAAAATAGAGGCACTATAAAAAAAGTAAAGAAAAAAAAAGATATAAAGAGGTAGTATGTGTCTAGTGCTAAGCTTCATTAAATATAAGGATAACAACAAATATATAAATTGAGAATAGAAAAATCAGTTGCTTTTTGCCTTTAGCAATTTTAAACTGATGTTTACCCCCAATTGCAAAGAGGTATAAGGAAAATCTTTGATACCCTGTGATACAGTAAGCCTATAATTGACCGCCGATGGCAACTTGGTTTTTACCATAAATCTATTCACCATAGGCCTATCGCCATTGTTGAAGTAGCCATGAAATCCGCCAAAATGATTCTCCAAAATTATTTTCCCAATATTTACAGATGCCCCTATACCAAATAGTAACCCATCGTTTTGGGGGTTATTGTCTATATAAGTTTGGTACACGTAAAATCCTCCCATGCCGAATAGTCGCAAGGATTGTATTTTCGAGGTTTCTCTAAAATTTAAAGTTTTGCCAACGGAAAGATCAAAGAAATACCCGGGCGAATCTGTAAATCTGGCTGCTGCCAAATTATTGCCCGATGCTGTTTTTATATTAATGGTCAGAAGCATATCGGGAATGTGCTTTTTGTTTTTTACTAACTGTATGAATGTACCGATATATACATCGCCAACACTGAAACCCTTGCCATCAAAATCTCTCGCCCGTCTGAAATTTCTAGTTGTAGTGTCCATCTGATAATATTCTACAGGCACCATACTGAGCTGTATTCCTATTTTATCATTCGTAACGGGAATATAGAGGCTTGAAAACAGGTTTTGTGTATGGTCGCCAGAGCTAAAATGTGATTCTACGGCCCCACTTAGCTGCAATTGAGTGGGCAGCAACCCATTTTTTATTTCTGGTACTGGCAAGGCATTGGGCCCCATGCGAGCAGCAGATGTTATGATGTATTTTGACCAATGACTATTTCCATCCCAATATCCCTTCCCCCACCAACTCCAGTCTTCTTCTTGTGCGGAGCAATAGATAGATTGCAAAGTTGAGATTGCAACAAAAAGTAAAATGTTTTTTAGATACATCAGGGCAGTTGCTTTTTTCACACGAATCAGGTAAAATTTAAGATTGCTAAAAAAAGTGAAATGATAAAACTGCTGCAATTTGCAACTAGACAAGGCTATGATTTGTAGATTATAATTAATTTTAGATTAAGTATTTCTCTTTATTTACAACGTTCATATACTATTTGTAAATAAAGAGAAATACTGTACTATTCTAATGCTTAAAATGCCTAATGCCAGTAGTCACCATCGCTACACCTAGTTTGTTGCAAGCCTCTATAGAATCTTGATCTTTGATAGAGCCGCCTGGCTGTAATATTGCCTTCACGCCTGCGGCGGCGGCAAGCTCTACACAATCTGGAAATGGGAAAAACGCATCAGAGGCCATGGCCGAGCCTGCTACTGTAAAACCAAAAGAGTTTGCTTTCTCTATTGCTTGGCGAAGGGCATCTACCCTAGAAGTTTGCCCTACACCACTTGATATCAAACGGTTTTCTGTGGCAAACACAATGGTATTTGACTTGGTATGCTTTACTATTTTATTGGCAAAAAGCAATGCTTTATTTTCTTTTTCAGTAGGGGCAATGGTGGTCACTACTTTCAAATCTTCGATAGTTTCGGTTTTCAAATCCTTGTCTTGCTCTATTACGCCATTGAGCAAAGTTTTAAAAAGTTTGGAAGGCAAGTTTACCGCTTTGCGGCGGAGTAATATTCTGTTTTTCTTTCCACTTAATAGTACTTGAGCCTGCTCGCTAAACGAAGGGGCAATCAATACTTCAAAAAATAATTTATTCAACTCGTCGGCTGTTGCCACATCTACTTCACGGTTGGTAATGATTACGCCACCAAAGGCAGATACTGGGTCGCAAGCTAGTGCATTGAGGTAGGCTTCTTTTACACTAGTTGCTGTAGCGACACCACAAGCATTGGTATGTTTTAAAATAGCAAAGGTGGTTTCTTCGAATTCGTCTATCAATGCCACTGCGGCATCTACATCTACTAGGTTGTTGTATGATAGTTCCTTGCCATTCAGCTTATCAAACATTGCTTCTAAATTGCCATAGAAAAGCCCATGTTGGTGGGGGTTTTCACCATACCTTAACACTTGAAAGTCTTTTACACTGTGCTTAAATCTTTTGGTTTCCTCGCCAGCAAAATAATTAAAAATGGCAGTATCGTAATGCGATGTATTGTCAAAGGCATGCACGGCAAGCATTTTGCGTTCGTTGATGGTGGTAGTGGCATTTTTATCTCTCAACATTATTTCTAGCAGTGCATACTCATTCTTTGAAGATATAATCACTACATCTCTAAAGTTCTTTGCTGCGGCACGAATCAGTGATATACCACCAATATCAATTTTCTCAATAATATCTTCGTCACTAGCTCCAGAGGCTACTGTTTCCTCAAAAGGATATAAATCTACTATTACCAAATCTAGGTTGGGTATATCAAATTCTATGACTTGTTTTTCATCGTCCACCAATTCACGGCGAAAAAGTATGCCGCCAAATATTTTGGGGTGAAGTGTCTTTACACGCCCGCCCAATATAGACGGATAGTCAGTTACATTCTCCACTGGCGTAACCTCTATGCCCATTTCTTCAATAAATTTTTGTGTGCCGCCTGTACTAAATAGCTTGATGCCATTTTGATTTAGCAACCTAACAATAGGTGCAAGCCCGTCTTTGTTGTAAACTGAAATTAAGGCTGATTTAATTTTTCTAGAATCCATGAATTGTATGTTGATTTGTATGGAAATGGGTAAATTATTGCTATTTAAGGAAGATATTTCTTAGTGCTTTTCTGTTTTAGTTTGCGGTTTTTCTACATTTATGGAAAAAGTAGAGCCGCTAAATTGGATTATAAAAGCTATTGCAGCCAAAAGTATAGCAAATATAAAAGCACTTAATACACCAGACCAAACATTACCCCAAAATCCTGAAGTGAGTGGTTTTATTATTCCTTTTAATATTTGTGCTTGCTGGTTAATTGCCTGATTTTTGTAGTTTTTCAACTCTTCATCCAGTACATTTTCTAGAAATCCTTGCATCAGCAACTCTGCTTTGATTTTGTAACTTTCTATAGCACTTTCAGAAGTTGAAAAGTCATTAAAAGGTATTAATTCTGCATCTGTAAGCGATGTACCTTCTAATTTTTTGCTTTCAATATATTCAATTTTACTTTTTTTGTAAATCGAATATGCGATATGACCAATTATGTCTGACTCTTCATCAACTAGTTTAGAGTAGATATAATTATAGTTTCTCAGCATATTCTTTTAAAGATTTTCCGTAAGCTTCTTTAATTTTCTCCTTCGTTATCTCTCTTATTTTTACTATACCATTTAGTGTGGTTCGCACAGTGATAACACCACTAAAATGTTCTTTTATAGAATTAACACCACTCAATACCAAGCTACTATTCGCTTTTCTAATAGTTTGAGGAGAAATTTTAATATTTAGTGTATTCATAATTCAAGGTAATTATTGCTTCAAATATAGCACAAAATTTATTTCAGGTACTTCAATACAGCAAAAATATGGTGGGTTTTTTATGCAAATCCATGGGCTTTTGTTTCCACTCGGCTATAGATTTGGTGACTATTGTTTCGTCTTCAGCCATGATGTTTGCTGCCACGCAAAGCTGGGTTGTTGGCTGGCATTGGGCAATTAGGTTTTTTATGCAAATCCATGGGCTTTTGTTTCCACTCGGCTATAGATTTGGTGACTATTGTTTCGTCTTCAGCCATGATGTTTGCTGCCACGCAAAGCTGGGTTGTTGGCTGGCATTGGGCAATTAAATCATTAAAAAGTGGGTTGTTGCGATAAGGCGTTTCCATGAAAATTTGTGTGCGTTTATTCGCTTTGGCATCGGCGTCGAGTTCTTTTATTGCCTTTATGCGTTCAGCCTTTTCTATAGGCAAATAACCGTAAAAAGTAAACGATTGCCCACTAAGCCCACTCGCCATCAAGGCAAGTAAGATAGACGATGGCCCTACCAGTGGTTTTACTTTCATCCCTATTTTATGGGCATGGTTTACAGCTATAGCCCCTGGGTCTGCTACTCCAGGGCAGCCAGCCTCCGAAATAATTCCAATGTTTTTATCGGGTAAAATTTCTTTAAAATAACTAGCTACGGTTGCTTTACTAGTATCTTTATTCAGTTCAAAAAAACGAAGCTGCTCTATAGGTTTACCCAATTGATATTTGCTCAGGAAACGCCTTGCTGTGCGCAATTCTTCAGCAAAAAAATAATCTATTGATTGAATTATCTCTTTATGAAATGCAGGGAAAGCCTGATGGTAACTATCCTCGGCCAGCAAAGATGGTATCAAGTACAGTGTACCGGTTTGATTCATTATGTAAAAGATTATTTCTTTTTTGCACTACTTGCGGGTGTGCCTGCTGCTGGCTTTTTTACTTTTTTTCCTTTTGCAGCCTTCTCTAGGTTGGCCTGTGCAGTATGGTGCGTTGCCATATCTTCCACTATCATTTCTACTTCTAGTCCCATTTTTTTTATGGGCTCTATATTTTTTTGAAGTACTTCTGCATCTACAAAATCTGGATTACTGTTCACGCCTATTACATGAATTAACCCTTTTGCTTGTATTTGTTTTATTTGTTTATCTGTAGCAAAAATTCTAATTCTAGAAATCTTATCAACTTCTGCATTTTGTGCATTTACAGAAAAGCACAGTGTAAACAATATGCCGAAAACTAAGGCCGTAAAGGTAGATTGAATGTGTTTATTTTGAAGCATGAATTATGGTTTTGGAGTGAAAATTTTAACTTGTAGAATACAAATTAATTATAATTATTTTATTAAAAAATATAAATTTTATTATTCAATAAAAAAGCTGTTTGCACCTGCCCTAATCTAAGTATGGAAGTAGTTTCTCTAGTTTTTCTTTCGATATGATTTTAATGGATTGGAGCTCTGTAGGCGATGCTATCATTGGGTGTTGTTGCAAATAATTAAATACTACTTGTGCTTCTTTTTTATTCAAATAAGGATGATTCTGTAATTGAGCAAGCGTACAAGTTTTCAGCCTAATTTTTTGAGGTACAAAATTATTGGCAACAAAAGTTTGTGTTTCTAATACTTTTAGCGATAGGCTGTCTAAGCCAAATATTTCCTTGTACTGACCAGTATTTACTATGCCTCCCAGCCCATCTCTATACTTAATTATTCGATTAGCTAGTTTGCTGCCTATACCTCGCAAGGCAATCAATGCAGTGGTGTCAGCAGTATTTATGTCAAATGTTTTGATAGTAGGAATACGATTTTCAAAAGATTTCTTGAAGGTAGTTTGACGAACTAAACTATCGGGCAAAAGGATATTGTTTGCTAGCTGATCAAATACACTAGGCTCTAAAGCATATATTTTAGCAAAATCTTTTTTTGTGAGAAATTTTCCTCCCTTATTTCTAAATTTTACCACATTGGAAACCACTTTTTGTGGTAGCCCTAGCCTAAGCAAATCAGCCTCTGTAGCCATGTTTGGGTCAAATGGAAATGGTTTTATTTTTACTACGGCAGGTATATTGTATTTTGAAGCATATACTTTTTTACTGCCAGGTATTGCCTCTAGCCGATGCATCAAACTATCTAGCATAGCCACGTCTTTACTACCATTGTAGGTGGCAGAAGGCAAATACCAACCAACAACTATTGGAGCAAAAACACAACCCAAAATAAGCAATACAATCACTACAAATCCATTGGCTTCCCTACTGGTAAAGCTCATTTGAGATTGAATGAATGTTTGTAATTTTTTGTACATAAAAAAACCCTAGCGTTTACGGCTAGGGCATATCAAAATCTTAAAATGTAATTCCTACTGCCTTCATGTCATCCCAAAAATGCGGGTAAGATTTGGCGGTAACTTCTGGTGCTTCTATAGTCAAGCTACCCAATAAACAAAGGGGAGCAAACGCCATTGCCATGCGGTGGTCTTTGTAGGTATTGACCAATTGTCCGCCAACGTGAAATGCACCTGGTACCACAGTGTAGGTAGTATCTTTTTCTACTTCTACTAGGTCTGCACCAAACTTTCTAATTTCATTTTGCAACGCAGCAATACGATCTGTTTCTTTTATTCTTAAACTTTCCAAACCGCTCAATGTACAAGTAATGCCTTTTGCAGCACATACTACCACTACTGTTTGAGCCAAATCTGGGCAGTCTGTAAAATCCCAATTGAATGATTTGCTGCTTTCCTGTTTTGTTAATTTAAGTCCCTTGGCGGTAAACTCAGTATGAACGCCACAATGTGCCATCAATTGTACTATCACATGGTCGCCTTGTAGCGAGGTTTGGTGGTAGCCCAATATTTCTAGTTCTGCTTCCTCGGCCATTGCCACCATGGCAAACCAGTAGCTTGCCGCCGACCAGTCCGATTCTACGGTGTACTGTGCAGGTTGGTATGTTTGCGAGGCGATGCTAATCGTATTTTCTTTCCACTCGGCATCAATACCAAAATGCTTCATCAAACTTAGTGTCATAGCGATGTAGGGCTTTGAGCCTACTTTTCCTTCTAGCTCTAGCACTAGTCCTTGTGGTAGTTCAGGGGCAATCATCAGCAAGGCAGTAATGTATTGGCTGCTTACATCTCCTTTAATTTTTAGCTTGTTGGTTTTTACATTTGCTTTGTTAAATGCTTTTATTTCCAATGGTGGATAGCCTTCCTGCTGCATATACCCTATGGCCGCACCCAGTTGTTTCAAAGCATCTACCAACAATTTAATAGGTCTTTCGCACATACGTTTAGTACCCGTAAGCACACGTTCTTGCCCAGTGATGGCGAGGTAAGCCGTAAGAAACCTCATGGTAGTTCCAGCATCTATCACATCTAGCACATGGTCGCCCGATTGCAGCAGACGTATCATTGTTTGGGTATCTCTAGCGTTTGATAAGTTCTGAATATCGCTTTTATGCCCTGTCAATGCATCTATTATAAGTACTCGATTGCTCTCGCTCTTAGAGGCTGGTGGGGTTATGATGCCTTTGATTTTGCCCGACTGTTTTTTTATGTTCAAAGGAATTGAATTGGGATGCTCCATGATGATGTTTTACTTAATATTTTACTAAATTTTACTAATTCAAATAACTATTTTTTAACCTCACCAACCTGCACTGTATAGTATTCAAGGGCTGTGCGAATGTCTTCAAGTGAAATTTCTTGGTTGTAATTGGCCTGACCTACTTCTGCAAGCAAGGTACAAAGTATGGTATTGCTTTCGTTCTTTTTATCTTGTAAAGCATAGGGAAGTATGTTGTCTATATCAAAATCAGAAATTGCTACAGCCCCGTAAATATGGAGTAAGTAAGTTGTAATTTGGTTCAAATCTGCTTCTGAAATAAATTTTCGCTGATATGCCAAGTAGGCCTCTGCTACCATGCCCACTGCAATCGCCTCGCCATGTAGCAACTTTTTACTTCCAAGAGGCAAGAAGTAACTTTCTACTGCATGCCCTATGGTATGGCCAAAATTTAAAATTTTTCTTAACCCATTTTCCAGTGGATCTTCTTCCGTCACCTTAGATTTAATCGACACAGAGTGCTCGGCTAGGTCTTGCCAATCTAGGCGATCATAAGGGGTAGCAATGATTTCTTTCCACTTGTCAGCATCTGCTATTAGGCAATGTTTGATTATTTCTGCGTAGCCCGACCGCAATTCTGCCTTGGACAATGTTGCGAGAAAACCAGTATTGATAAGCACAGCCAAAGGTTTTTCAAATACGCCTATGTGATTTTTCAATCCCATAAAATCAATTCCTAGCTTTCCGCCTACACTTGCATCTACTTGCGAGAGTAAGGTTGTAGGAACTTGAATAAAATCTATTCCTCTTTTGTAGGTTGCCGCACAGAACCCACCCATATCGCCAATAACACCACCGCCAAGGTTGATTAATAATGCCTTTCTATCCAGTTGTTGACGGGTCATTTCTTTCCATATCTGCGAACAGGTGTCCAAATTTTTAGCTTCTTCGCCGCTTTTTATTTCAATTACGGTTGCATTTGCTATTGCATCTATCACATGTGGTAGGCAATGTTTTCGGGTGTTTTCATCTACCAATACCATTATTTTAGAATGCCTTTTGGCAGCTAATAAAGTAGTCAATGTTTCCGCAACATTTTGGGTAAATATAATTTCTGAATTCTTAGACATCGAGCATTAATTACAGGTAGGAAATAGAAAGCCTATTTCAGCTTTACAAAAATATGATGGTGATTTTTTTAAACAATATATTTTTCAAATGGTAACTAATTATTTTTTAATACATTTATAGTGCATTTTTTGTTTATTCAATAATTGTCAACTCGTTTATTCTATTAAAATGTTTTTTATTTAAGGTTGATATCGGAAGATTATTTGCAATTGCTGTTGCTGCAATAAAAAGGTCTGCAAGATCAATTAATTTTCGTTTTTTCTTAAGTTCTGCATTTATTTTTACCGCAACTCGTGCTACATTTTTATCGAAAGGCAAAACTTGAGTTATTTCTAAAAAATCATCCCAATAATTAATTTGATGTAATGTTGCACCTGTATATATTTCATATTCCGTAATTGAAGAAATACAGAAAGTATATCCTTGTCTTACAAGTGATACCAAATTGGAATTTTCTTTGTTTGTTTTGCGAAATAGGTCAATTAGAATTGACGTGTCAATAAGTACTAAACTTTCCGCCATTGATTAATAGCATTTCTGTTTTTTTCTATTTGTTCAAGTTGCTTTTTACTGAAAGTAGGTGCTGCTAATAAAAAATCTTCTATGGAAGCTAACTTCTTAGTTTTAACTCTAGATTGATCTACTTCTAATTTAAGTTTTGCCCACTGTACTGCTGGGAGCTTTTTTGCCAATATGATTAATTGCTCGAACCCTATGTCTATTTTTACTTGCATATTATTTAAAGATAATTATTTTTTATAGTAGTACAATTCGTGACATCAATTCATTTTGTTTCTTGAAAACAGCTAACTGGCAATTGTTATTAAACATTAATTCATTTTTTTTGTAATTCTCAATGACTCAATATTTGTCGTCTATGAGCATCTAATTTTAAAAATATAAACAACAATATGGTAAACGACCATAAAGAAGAACCTCCATAACTCATAAATGGAAGTGGAATACCTATAACTGGAAAAATGCCAATGGTCATACCAATATTGATGGCAAAATGAAGAAATATGATGCTGGCTACAGAGTAGCCATATACTCTAGCAAAGCGTTCTTTTT
>JAAFID010000039.1 GCA_013297765.1 Cytophagales bacterium
GGAAATCTACTACCCAATGCACTGAATATTGATTAGGGTTTCTTAATCCCAATCTTTTGCCCATTTCTAAACGCAAATCGTTCATGGCACTTCTTGTTTTGTCTATCTCGCCAGAAAGTACCAACATTAAATCACCTCTTTCTGCACCCATTGCTGAAGCCCATTCCTTCAAATCGGCCTCGGTATAAAATTTATCTACCGACGATTTCAATGTTCCATCGGTATTGTATTTTGCCCAAACCATTCCTTTAGCACCTGTTTGTGGGCGTTTTACAAATTCGGTAAGTTCATCCAATTCTTTTCTAGTGTATTCGCTACATCCTTTGGCACAAATACCTATCACGATTGGTGCGGTGTCAAACACATTGAAACCTTTGCCTTGAGCCATGGTGTTAAGCTCTACAAACTTCATGTCGAAGCGAATGTCTGGCTTGTCGCATCCATAATATTGCATAGCATGGGCGTAGGTCATTCTCGATACTTCGCCTAGTGTTATGCCCTTTACTGCTTGAAATAGGTGGCGAATGAGGCCTTCAAAAGTATTTAAAATATCTTCTTGAGTGATGAATGACATCTCGCAATCTATCTGGGTAAACTCTGGCTGGCGATCGGCACGCAAATCTTCATCTCTGAAGCATTTTACAATTTGAAAATAGCGGTCAAAACCCGAAACCATAAGCAATTGCTTGAAGGTTTGTGGTGATTGGGGTAAGGCATAAAACTCACCTTTGTTCATGCGAGATGGAACCACAAAATCTCTAGCACCTTCTGGTGTAGATTTAATAAGTACAGGAGTTTCTACTTCTATAAAATCTAAGCCATCAAGATAATTGCGGGTTTCTTTAGTGATTCGATGTCTCATGACCAAGTTTGCACGCACATTGTCCCTTCTCAAATCTAAGTACCGGTATTTCATTCTTAGCTCGTCGCCACCATCGGTTTCGTCTTCTATTAAAAATGGAGGTACTTTTGAGGTATTTAATATTTCTATTGAGGAAACTTTTATTTCCACATCGCCAGTAGGCATTTTGTTGTTTTTTGCCAAACGCTCAATAACCAAACCTTGTGCAGCCACTACAAATTCACGACCCAATGTACGAGCCGTTTCTAGCAATGCGGCTGTAGATTTCCCTTCTTCCAATATTAATTGCGTAATGCCATATCTGTCTCGCAAATCGATCCATATCATACCGCCTTTGTCCCTTACTTTGGCTACCCAGCCACATAACGTAACCTGCTGATTGATATCGTCAATTCGTAATTGCCCACATGTATGCGATCTTAACATAGTAATATTTGTTTGTACTGTAAATGGTATAGTTTGCAAAAATAAAGAAAAACATGGTTAAAGCGTTTAAAATAGTAGATTTTTAAACCATCACGTATGGCTGTGGATAATTTTTAAAGTCAATGAACAACAACTCAAATCAATGCTCGTTTTTAAAGCTACACCAACTTCTCCATGTTATGCTACTACAAACAGTTCATTCCAGAGACCTTGCTGCCGTGGGCTACGACCCTATGCACCTGTTGTTAGAAGTAAAGTTTAAACTTTCTGGGCGTGTTTATGCCTTCTTTGAGGTTAAAAAACAGGAATATTTAGAAATGATGGCTTCAAAATCTATAGGGCATTATTTCAATACCATGATAAAGCACAATCACAGAAGCATGAAGGTTTCAAAATAAAAGTAATATTTCCATTTATTAAACTAAAAACCCTTGACCTAATCTACAGATTAAGGCAAGGGTTTTTTGATAATGGCAACTCGTAATACTAAAACTCGTCAGTAACGCAACCTTCGGAAGCTGTCGATACCGATTTGTAATATTTATAAAGAATGCCTTTTGTAGCTTGATATGCTGGTTTTACCCAATTTTTCTTTCTTAAAGCTAATTCTTCTTCGCTAATCAATACATCCATTACATTGTTTATGGCATCAATTTTAATTTTGTCGCCATCTTTCAGCAAGGCTATCACACCACCTTCTTGTGCTTCAGGCGTGGTATGACCAACCACAAAACCGTGTGTACCGCCCGAAAAACGACCATCGGTAATCAAGCCAACCGATTTGCCTAGCCCTTTCCCCATAATTGTAGAGGTCAGTTTCAACATTTCAGGCATTCCAGGGCCACCTTTGGGGCCTACATACCGAACTACTACGATGTTGCCTGCTACAACTTCCCCCTTCTGTACGCCAGCAATAGCTAGGTCTTCAGAGTCATAAACTTTAGCTAGGCCTTCAAATACTTCCCCTTCTTTTCCTGTAATTTTTGCAACAGAACCTTCGGGGGCAATGTTGCCATAAAGTATTTGCAAGTGACCTGTTTTTTTCAACGGGTTGCTGAGGGGCATGATGATGTCTTGCCCTTCTGGCAAATCCTTAACAGCGTCAAGGTTTTCTTTTACTGTTTTGCCTGTTACAGTAAGGCAATCGCCATGAAGTAAGCCCGCACGAAGCATCATTTTCATCACGGCTGGTACGCCACCACGGTGGTGTAGGTCTTCCATCATATACTTTCCGCTTGGTTTCAAGTCGGCAAGTAGGGGAGTTCTATCGCTTATATCTTGTACATCTTTCAAGGTAAATTTCACATCTACCGATTTTGCCATGGCTATTAAGTGCATCACCGCATTGGTAGAGCCGCCTAAAACCATGATGGTAGACATTGCATTTTCAAATGCCTTAAACGTCATAATGTCTTTTGGCTTGATGTCCTTTTCAAGCAATAGCTTTATCGCTGCACCTATGGTTTCGCATTCTGTAATTTTATCTTTGCTCACCGCTGGGTTAGATGCACTGAATGGTAAACTCATACCCAATGCCTCAATGGCAGAAGACATGGTGTTTGCTGTGTACATACCACCGCAAGCCCCAGCTCCAGGGCAAGCGTGCTGTATTATGCCTTTAAAATCTTCTGGCGTAATGTTGCCTGCAAATTTTTTTCCTAATGCCTCAAATGCAGAGACAATGTTTAGGTCTTCGCCTTTCCATTTGCCTGGGGCAATGGTACCCCCATATAGCATTATTCCTGGTCTGTTGAGTCTGCCCATGCCCATAATAGCACCTGGCATATTTTTGTCGCAACCCACTACAGCCACTACACCATCGTACCATTGGGCACTTACTACTGTTTCTATAGAGTCGGCTATTATATCTCGAGAGGGCAAGGAATAACGCATGCCATCGGTACCCATGGATATTCCGTCGCTAACGCCTATAGCATGAAAGCAAAGGCCTACCATACCATTTTTATTGACACTTTTCTTTACTTCTTTGCCCAAATCGTTTAGGTGCATATTGCATGGATTGCCATCGTAGCCAGTGCTGGCAATACCAATTTGTGCTTTGCCCATGTCTTCCTCTGTCATGCCTATAGCATAGAGCATGGCTTGAGAGGCGGGCTGCGATTCGTCTTGAGTGATGCGTGAGCTGTATTTGTTCAATTTGTTTTCCATTGGGCAAATGTGAGTGTATAATTAAAAGTAATATTTATTTGAATCATTTTTTGAGAAATCAAAATTGGGAATTTTTCTATCGGTATGCAATAGAAACTACTATCAATCGTGATGATAAAATGAAGTTACTTTGCATTTATAACTTTAGTATAAAAGGATAATTGAGGATAAATATCTGTCCCTGTATTTTTTTAAATGGCTAATTAGTAAGTGATTTTTTAGCTATTTCAGTAAAATGGTAAAGGATGTGCCTATGCCTTCGTTACTTTGTATAGATATGGTGCCGCCCAAGCGTTCGATGGTCGTTTTTACTATATACATCCCTAGCCCAGTGCCAGTAGAGTTGGCGTTGATTTTAAAAAACATTTCAAAAATTTTCTCTTGGTATTTTTCATCTATTCCTAGTCCATTGTCTTCGTAATTTATTTTTATGCCTTCTTGAAATGGTTCTATTTGAATGGTGATGAATGAGTTTGTTTTTTCAAGGTCTGAATAGTTAATGCCATTTTCTATTAAGTTTTGTAGTACCGAATAAATTAATCTTTTATCCGATTCATAATAAAGAATTTTTGCTATTTGAAAGTCAAATTTTATTTTTTTAAAATTGGGATGATGCTCAAAACTGGAAAGAATTTCGAAGAGCATAAAATTAAAATCCACCCTTGTTTTTTCAATAATGGTATGGTTCATTTTTACCACATTTAATAGGTCGGCAAGGGTGGCATCAAGGCGTTTGCTACTTTTTAAAATATGTTCAAAATAACCTTTCGACACCTCTTCGTGTGTTTCCATCAGACCTAGCTGTGCTAGCCCCAGCATAGATTTCAGTGGACCTTTGATGTCGTGCGAGGCTCTGTACACAAATGTATCTAGCTGTTTATTTCTTTCTTCAATTTCTTTTGTACGCTCTGACACTTTTTGCTCTAGGCTTAGTGTCAGTTGGTCTTTGTAATTTTCATTTTTTTTCAATTGATGAATCAAATCATTTTTTACCCTATCTTTTTCCTCGCCCAGCAATTGCAACCTGTCGCCCAACGAGAGAGAGAATAGAAACATACCACTACAGCCGCAAAGCACAAATACTGTTTTTTCATCTAAATATAGATTGGTATCGGTAACATTAATCATTAAACTGTGGGTAAGCATACCAAGGTATAGCAACGAGAATGCAATGAGAAAATTCTTTGCAGGTTGAAATCTTTTTTTGTAGGTGACAAATGCGATATAAAATACAGGAGAAATGATGAGGCTGTCAATCCATGGCGAACGAAATTCTACAAATAAAAATTTACCAATAAAATAGCATAGCACCCTACAGGCAATGAGGTATAGAAAATATTGGTCGAGCCTTGAATTTCTATTTTTTATGTAAAAAAAACTTTTGGCGTATAATAGGAAAAAGATGGTAATAAGCGTATAAGGAATATTGTACAAGTCCATGATGTCAGTATGGGTTAGGTGTAACCACCATAAAAAATTGAATTGGTAATACCATATCATAGAACCAAAAAGAGCGAAGCAAAGCACATATAGCGAGTAGTATAAATAGGCATATTCTCTCAATTTTATAAATAAAATAAAGTTATAAAAAGCCGCTACCAAGATTACACCAAACAAAATGCCATGAAAGAAGTAACGATATATCCAATCATTTACAAAAAATTCTTGTCGCTCTATATTGATAGGTCGATACCCATTGTACATTTTTAATTTTAGAAAATAGGCTATTTCGCTGCCCTCTGACTGATGGTCGAGGGCAAATAGATGTAGCGTTGTTCTGTAATCTTTCTCAAAATATTGTTTTTCTATGCCACTAGCGGTACTATCAAACCCTCCATGTCCATTGGGCAGGTACAGTTCTATCCATTTGTAAACGTCAGAAGTGTTTAACATAAAACTGGTAGAAGCATTCCATTTCAAGGTAAATTTTGCCCAATAAACTATGGTATCATTGAGCAAAATATCGGTGGATAGGAGGTTAAAATGATGCTGAAACGCTGGAACAGCTACTTTGTTTATGGTAAGTGTATTGGTAGAGTCGATGCAGAAACGCAGGTGAGGCGTAAGTGTGGTATCGGTGAGGCCATTGTTCATTTCCAATATTGGAGCTAGTGCTTGGCCCCAGCTATTTTGAACAATGAGTAAAAAAACAATAAAGAGAAATTTTTTATACATCGAAAAGCTTAATGGTGAAGATTATTGCTCGACTGAGCAATAATCAGAATGGCGTAACATTAGCTTGTACGTATTTTTTGCAAAACGTTTCTCAAAACTTTCCTCTTTGTATCTACTTTGAAACAATAGGTATTTATGCCTCTACCATTTCGATAATGGATTGAAACAATGCTCGACCATCGGTATTGCTAAGTAGTGTATCGGCAGCTCGCTCGGGGTGTGGCATCATGCCAAATACGTTTTTTGATTTGTTGCACACGCCTGCAATATTTTGTAGCGAACCATTGGCGTTGCTGGCCTCAGAAACATTGCCTTGGGCGTCGCAATAGCGAAAAAGTATTTGTCCATTGGCATTCAATTCTTGTAGTGTATTATTATCGGCATAGAAGCGACCCTCGCCGTGGGCAATGGGTATTTGATATGCCTTCTGAAGGTCTAGTTTGGAAGTAATAAGAGAGTGATTGTGCTCTGCTTTAAGAAATACGTTTTTGCAAATAAATTTACGATTGTCGTTGTGGAGCAATGCTCCAGGCAATAGATGTGCCTCGGTAAGAATTTGGAAACCGTTGCAAATACCCATTACAAAACCTCCTTTTTCAGCATGGTTAAATACATTTTCCATAATGGGGGAAAACCTTGCTATAGCTCCCGACCTTAGGTAGTCGCCATAAGAAAAACCTCCCGGTAAAAATATAAAATCACAATTTTGAAGGTCTCTATCTTTGTGCCATAGTTTCACTACCTCTTGCTGCATGTGGTGTTTCAATACATAGTACAAATCTTCGTCGCAGTTAGATCCAGGGAAAACAATTACACCAAATTTCATGAAGATTAAATTTATTTGAAAATGATAGTTAGAAAACAGCATCAGCAAAAAACATTGCTATAATTGCATAGTAGCAAAGGTAAGTAAAGTTGCCTTTATTCTAAAGCAGAAATGTGCTAAATGTAACAAATGATTGTAAATACCCAAATGCACAATAAAGCCAAAGTTTGATGCTATTTATACCCATGGTTACCCAAATTATTTCCCTACAAAAATGGCACACCCTCGCACGACACGCTCAGCAGATTCTTTACCTTAACCCTGAGGCTTTTTGTGAATGCTTTACCTTTTGGATGGAAAGGCTTCGAGAAAAATATGCTCATGAAGTAATTGCTATAGATTGTAAAGCGGTGAAGGGGACAAATCCTAAAGCCAAAGGGATGGAAGCTGTTTATTTGGTGCCTGCCTTTGCTTCTAGCAACAATTTGGGTTTGAGCCAAAAATCAGTACTCAATTTACTTAAAAAAAGTCAATGACAAGAAACGCCTAAAACGTGGAAAATTAAGAACACTGCTAGATGATGACCAAAGACAAATCTTTATATCTGGTGCTTAAATGCGTTTGCCCTCATTAACATAAGTGGATGTAATCCATAAATGATATAAAATGTAATTTATACTATTTGCCCATATTGTTGAGCTTCTATAAAAATTAGGTGTAATGCTTCTACATCAATAGTGCTAGCACATTTGAAATGGGTGAGAGGGCAATTTTTATAACCATGAAGATTGCAAGGGCGACAGGGCAAGCTATCTTTAGTTTCTACTATTCTAGAAAAAGTAGCCAACGGTCCAAAACCAAAATCGGGTACGGTAGAGCAATAAACAGTACACACAGCAGCATCGACAGCACTAGCGAGGTGTGTAGGTGCCGAGTCGTTCACAAAATTTACAATAGCATCCTTCATCACTGCAGCAGAGGCAATCATAGAAAGTTTACCGGCCAATATTTTTACATTATTTCGGCGTGCATTGTTCTTTATGCGTTCACAAGGTGCAAAATCATTGGCTCCACCCATCAAATAAATAGTTATATTTTCGGGTATTTTACGCATCAAACCTGCCCATTTTTCTTCTGTTAATTGTTTGGTGTACCATACCGAGGTTGGTGCTATGCACACATACTCACATTCTCTATATTCCTTGGTTTTTTTCAATACTTCTATATTAATTTCTAAATACGGTCGGGCAGGAAATTCATCCGTAAAGCTGGCTATGAGCGAGTGGTTGCGTTGTATTTCGTGAAACGGACTTTCTCTGCTACCTAATACATGTGGTACGGCAGTGGTATAAAAAAATGACAAAGGATTTTTATTGAATCCCACAGTAGCACTAGCATTAGCAAGTACAGTAAGCAATCCACTACTCGCAAAGCGATGAAGATTGATAACTAGGTCGTATTTTTCTTTGCGTACTAGTGGTATCAAACGCAATAATTCTTTCCACTTTTTAGATTTGTCAAACAATAGTAAATGGTCTATATCAGGATGATTTTCTAACAAATGAGCATTCTCTTTCTTTAGCAAAAAATCAATCTGTGCTTGTGGATATGCCAATCTCAGCTTGTGCAAAATACCTGTAGCCAAAATAACATCGCCTAGGAAAGCTGTTTGAATAATTAATATTTTTTTTAAAACTTGCTGTGAGGTCATTGTTATTTTTTTTAAACTTTTTTACGGCAAAGCAATCTCAGCAGTGGACAAAGTCATTTTAAATATAGCAATTTACCTTTGCAATATTCTAAAGTGTTATTCTCTAAAATGAAATGAGGATGGGAGTAACTTTAAATTCAATATAAAACGATTAGAGTTAAAATTTCAGTTGAAGTAAAAATATAAAAAATAGGTAATTAAGTTTTAAAACGAGCAGAGTACAGTTTTACAAATATTCCAAAGTATCGAATATTGCTGAAATTGGAATGAGGTTACAAAAAGTTAAAAAAATCGCTGCATAAAAAAGGGTTGCTTCATAAATGAAACAACCCTTTGTGTGGAGAATAACGGAGTCGAACCGATGACCTCTTGCATGCCATGCAAGCGCTCTAGCCAGCTGAGCTAATTCCCCTTTTCAGAACTGGGGTCAAAACTATACAATTTTAATTTCTTATCAAAGTGAATGAATTTTTCCGAGGCATTTTTTACCAATTATTTGCTATTGATCGGTGGCGTATTGTTGCCCCAGGCAGAACTACCATCGGTAAAAAATTCGTTTTTCCATATCGGCACTTCGGCTTTTACTCTGTCCATAATGTATTGGTTTGCCTCGTAGGCTTGGCTGCGGTGTGCATGTGCAGTTATTACTACTATGGCACTGTCGCCTATGGCTAGTTTGCCTATGCGGTGTGTGCAGTGGGCATGGCTTAGTGACCATTTTGAACAGGCTTCGTTGACTATAAGCTGCATTTGTTTTAATGCCAAAGGTTCAAAAGCTTCGTATTCCAAATAAGCTACAGCCATACCTGCATGATGGTTGCGTACCGTGCCACTAAATAGCACAATACCGCCAGCGGTAGCATGCTGTGCATTGGCAAATAGTGTAGTAATATCTATCGCTTCAGTAGTAATAGCAACATTACTAGCCACCGCTGGCTGGGGGAAGTATGGCGACTTTGTCATGGTTGTTTAATGGATGTTCTAGAGAAACAAAATGTTCGTTCACGGCAAATCTCGAAAGTGAAAGTAGGTTGGCACTGTGAGGCTGCTGCTGCTCTAGGCAAGATTTTAAGTCAGCTACAGATTTTACCTGTTCCATATTGAAGGTGGCAGGAAAATAGTCTTTTAGCCCAGCAAAAACTTGAATATCTATCATGGTATTTATTATCCGCCAATGGCAAGCATAGAAATATCGCTGCCTGTAAATTTTACGTGTTGTTTTTGGTGCAAAGCTGCCAATAATCGCTGTTGCAGAAGAGTTTCATCGTCTATACAATCTGAAAGCTGAATGGGTTCATTGTTGCTAAGGCAACCATAAATACGTCCATGGCTATCGAGCCTTAACCTATCGCAATCGCTACAGAATGGCTCGGTTTCGTTGGCTATAATTCCAAATTTAATGTGGTTGGCTTGCCAGTAATTGGCTGTTGCATTTTGTGGGCGACCTAGTGCCACTATATCATATTGAGATTGAATAATGACTAAAATTTCATTTTGCGAAAAGTAATATTGCTGAAATTTTTCTTCTTGAAACATAGGGCCCATGCGCATCAATTCTAAATAGCGTAGCACGATACCTCGCTCGGCTGCAAATTGCAGTAGGGGAAGTATTTGGCTGTCGTTGATACCACGCAATATTACCGCATTTAGCTTTACAGTTATTCCCCCTTCTAGTGCGGCGTCTATAGATTTGAATATAGGTAAGAGGTTTTTGGTATTGGCTATTTTTCTAAAATCTTCTTCGGTGGTGGCATCTAGTGAGATATTGATATGCTTTAAACCCAATGCTGCTAATGGCTTCACTAGGGGTGCAAGCAAATGACCATTGGTGGTCATTTTAAGATTGGGAATATTGACCTCGCCAAGTGCGGCTACCAATGGCAATAAGTGTGGATACAGGGTGGGTTCGCCCCCAGTAAGCCTTACCGTATCTAGCCGCAACAACAAATGCAACTGATGGATATAATGTGCCAATGCTGCTACACCTAGATGGGGCAGCTTGGCAACTCCTTTTCGAGGCGTACCACTCACACAATAAACACAGGCAAGATTGCAAGCATTGGTAAGGCTAACCCTCAATGTTTTCAATGTTCTGCCATATTTGTCTATTATTTCCATGGGTTATTTTTGGCGGTCGCTAGGCTACAAATTTACAGAAAATTAAACGAAGAATAGCTTTGCTGCTGCGATGAGTAGCACAAGAGAAAGTATATTTTTCAATAGGCCAAATTGCCACTTTTTGCTACCTAGGTATGCTCCTGCTATACCGCCTAGCACAGCCAATGCCACCAAAGGCAACATCGAAGAACTAATGGGATTGGTTTTTTGAAGCAGTGCAGCAAAACCAGCCAAAGAATTGACCAATATAAATAAGGAAGAAATGGCGGCAGTTTGCTTCATATCTGCCCAGTGAAGTATCAGTAATATGGGGCTAAGCAATATGCCACCACCTATACCCAGCATACCTGAAATTAAACCCAAGGCAGCACCTATGCTCAGTGAAAGGTAAATATTAGTAGGGCGTAAATCTGCTTCTAAAATAGGCTTGTTCCACATTAACCTAGCAATGGGTAAAAGCAAACATACGGCAAGCATTTTCTTATAAATACCATCGCTCAGCATGATGCCTGCACCCAGATAGGCAAAGGGTATAGAGGTGATGGCAAAAGGGAGAAACAACGACCATTTGAAATAGCCTGCTTTGTAATAATGGTAAAATGCGATAGCAGAAACCAAAATATTTAATACCAACGAGGACGATTTTATTTGGGCTGTGGCTACGCCAAACAGTGCTAGTACCGCTATATAGCCACTAGCCCCGCCATGCCCCACAGAAGCATATAAAAAAGCGACTACAAAAATAAGTAGCAGCATAAAGCCATATAAAACTAAACTTGTATCCATCAACATCAAGATACATAATTTTGAAATTCTAAGGCTTCAAAATCTGCTTTTGAATTTTCACAAAGCGGGCATTCGTAGCTGTCTGGTAGGTAATCAAAGGAAGTGTTGGGTGCAATATTATTTTGTGGCTCGCCTACTTTGGGGTCGTATATGGTAAAGCAGTGTTTGCACTGATACACTTGACGTGTGGCAATAGCTTTTTCTTCTACTATCTCTCGAGCTATTTTTTTGCGTTCGCTTAGTTGCTTGTAAAAAATCTGACTTAGGCTTTGTAAATAATAAGAAAGTCCATTCCAAGAGATGTTGGTCGCAAAATAGCTGTGTTCATTGGCGTGAATGTTGAAATCGGGGGCATACAGTATGTCGTACAAGGTAAGAAATTTGAACATTCCCCAAAAATTAAAAATGCTGCGACGCTTTACTACCAGTATAGAGCTACTTTCATCAAACGCTTTATTGGTACGGATAGCAAAGGTAAGCCCGTAAGTGCGGATGTCTTGGCGGTCAAAATCTTTTACCAAATCATTTTTAATACGAAGTGCCTGCTGGTCCATATCGGCAGTTTGCCAATTGAGCTCTAGCGACGAGTGGCGACTGTTGATGCCGTGTACGCTCAATAATTTTTCCCATTCGATTCTTTCATTTTCTCCTATACCCTTTATCATTATTGACTTCCATGGCAAAATATTTATTTGAGCAATACGGGTTTCTGAACATAATTTGTAAATAGAATCTAGCAAAGCAATGGAAAAATCATTGTTGCGACGGTAGATACCCAGCCATATTTTATCGCCAAAGCGGTTCATGCCTTCGTAGTATGGAAAACGTACACGAGGCACTTCTAAAGGCTCGGTCACTTCCGTGGTAATCAATTTGTGCTGCTGTTCTATATTTTTAAGCACTGTACCTAAGTCAAATTTATCCAAACCCAACAAAACAGATTCTAGTTGCTGTGAAAGCGTAGCGATGTCGTTGCCATAAATCAACTTGCTCCAGCACCATTTTCTACCCACAACACTATGATTGACGTAGAGGTAGTAAAAGTTAAGATGGGTCGATGGAATAAAATTAAGTGTGCCCGTAAACAGTGGCGTTAAAGCTTGGGTATTGTCGGCAATATTTATTTTTATTTTGGGGCGGTATTGAAAAGAATTCAAGATGTCTTGATACATGCCCTCGCCCATCCAAGGGTGGTTGGTAAAAATATCTTCCGCAGCGTACGAACTGATAATATTTGGATGCTGCAAAGTGTCTATTTCAGCATCGAGCGACGATTCTTTCAGCAGATTTATCAATTTGCTTTTATGCTTATTTTCTATCTCAAAATAGATATTTTGCCGCTCTCCCAAATGGGTATTTTTTACTTCACATTCTTTGGCTATGCGAATGATTTGGGTCAATTCGCCAAAGGGCAAAATACCGCCTCGCACATTTATTTTTACTAATATTTTTTTAAATATCATGATGCTAAAATTAAGCAAGAATTAATGTTCGTTCTAAAATAGCTTTTACCTCTGACCTACAGCTACCACAGCCCATGCCTGCACCTGTCAATTGGCACAGCTCTTTCAGTTCGTTGCAGCCAGCTTTTATTTTGGCTTCAATGTTTCCCTCGCCAACGTTGTTGCACGAACAGATTAATTTGCCTACTACGGTCTCGCCTTTTTTGCCCGACCGAAGCAGCGACAAACGCTTATCCGATAGTTCAATTTTATTTTGAATCAACCCCTTAAATTCTGCAAATTCTGATTTGTCGCCCATCAATATTGCACCCACCAATTTATCTTTATGTATGATGCACTTTTTGTAGTATCTGCGAGACTTGTCTATGAACACTACTTCTTCAAAATCGGGGTCGTCGGGGCAATCGACCATGCCTAGTGAACAGATATTAACCCCTTCCATTTTTAAAATATTCATCAGCAACGAGCCTTCATAATATTGCGAAATATCGCCATGCAGATATTTCGCAACTATCTCTGCTTGCTGCTCTGCTGCTGCGGTGATGCCAAATAATGCACCTTTAAATTCTGCCATTTCACCCACAGCAAATATGCTAGGGTCTGATGTTTGTAAATAACTATTGACCACTACACCTCGCTTGCAGTCTAGACCAGCTTGTTTTGCAAGCTCTATATTAGGTACAGTGCCTATGGCAAATACCATAGCGTTGCAAGATATTTCTATACCGCTTTTTAGTTTTATCCCCGACAGTTGCTCGTGTCCGAGATAGTTTTGCACTTCATCGTTGTAAAATATTTCTATGCCTTTGTCCAGCATTTCTTCGTGCAGCAATTGGCTGCCAAGTACGTCTAGCTGCCTATCCATAAGCCTAGAGCTGCGTTGAATGATGGTAATTTCCATATCCAATTCTCGAAGAGACGCTGCCAGTTCTAGCCCCAGCAAGCCACCCCCTACAATGACGATGTGGCTATTTTTTGGAATATAATTTTTAAAATTATCAGCATCGTTACGGCTCCGCATGGTAAATATACCTTCTAGCTTGGGCACATCTTTAGGTACTGCTGGGCTACTGCCAGTAGCTACAAACAGTAAATCGTATGTATGTGTTTCACCTTTGGAATCGGTTACCGTTTTATTGCTGCGGTCTATATGTTCAATGCTTAAACCTCTTTTTAGTTGAATGTTGAACTCGTTTTCTTCTTCATCTTTCATTTTCACTAACTGATGCCATTGCTGCGTGCCACTAAGGTAGTCGGGCAACATTACTCTGTTGTAAAATGGAAAATCTTCTTTGCTAAAAATCACTATTTCATCGGTAGTATTCAGTTCACGGTAACTCTTTACAAACCCAAAAGCTCCTGCACCAGCCCCTATTACTACTATCTTTTGGGTAGGCTTTATGTATTTACGAACTTGTACTGCGGCGTATTTCAAATCAGGTTCTTTCGACCTAGCATCTACCAGCTTGCTAGTAATGTTGTTGGTGCGGCTGTAAATATTGTCAAGTGTTTTGCCCCAATGCATGGGCAGGAATACCACACCACGTTTAATGTCTTTGGTTATTTTTGCTTTTACTCTTACGCTACCTCTATCATTGATTATTTCTACCAAATTTCCTTCGACTAGCCCTCTAATCTCAGCATCTTTGGGATTAATTTCTAAAAATGATTCTGGAATGTGTTGTCTCAATTTATTTACCTTGCCAGTTTTGGTCATGGTATGCCACTGATCTCTGATACGGCCTGTGGTAAGTATCAATGGAAAATCCTCAGACAAGGGTTCAGATTCATTGGCATCGGGGCAGGCATGAATTTGGGCTCTTTTGTTTGGCGTATAAAATTGATTGTCGGTAAATAACCTAGCAGTACCTCTCCCATCTGTTCCCTCGGGGAATGGCCACTGCACTGTACCTTTTGTTTTTAAAATATCATAGCTTAATCCAGAAACGTCAATGTTTGTGCCTTTGGTAAGCCTGCCATGCTCGGCATATATTTCAGAAAAATTGTCAAAATCAAAACCATGATAGTCCATTTTTTTTGCAAATCGACAAATGATTTCTGTATCGGCTAGTGCCTCTCCTGGTGCATCTACTACTTTATTCAAATAACTAATTCTTCGTTCAGAATTGGTCATTGTACCCTCTTTCTCTATCCATGCGGCAGCTGGTAGCACTAAGTCTGCGTACTTTAATGTATCAGATTTGTTAGAAATATCTTGCACCACTACAAATTTTGCTTTGGCCAATGCCCGCTCTACCAAATTGGCATCGGGCAGGCTTACTAGTGGGTTGGTACATACCACCCAAATTGCTTTCATCTTGCCACTGTCTAGAGCATCAAACATTTCTGTTGCCGTAAGGCCAGGCTTGTCGGCTATTTTAGTACCACCCCAAAATTCTTCTACTTCTGCTCTGTGAGCTGGGTCTAGCAGGTTTCTATGTGCTGGCAGCAAGTTCGCAAGTCCACCTACTTCTCTACCTCCCATCGCATTGGGCTGACCAGTAAGTGAAAACGGGCCAGAGCCTGGTTTTCCTATTTTGCCAGTGATAAGATTAAGATTTATTAAGCTCAAATTTTTATTTACACCCACTACACTTTGATTCAGCCCCATTGTCCACATGGATAGAAAACCTTTGGAACGACCTATGTATTCCGCCGTCCAGCGAATGTCGTCCGCTTTTACCCCACATATCGCTGCCGATTCTTTCAAGGTTTTTTGATTCACCAATGCTTTATAATTTTCAAATCCATCGGTATGGTTTTGAATAAAATCATTGTCGATGTATTCCATGTCCATCAGCAGGCGGCCTATAGCATGGTTCAGCACTATGTCGGTACCTGGATTTATTTGCAAATGAATGTCTGCAAGGTCGCAAGTTTGCGTTTTGCGAGGGTCTGCTACAATGATTTTTACATCGGGATTGGCTTGCTTGTGTGCCTCTATGCGACGCCATAAAATTGGGTGACACCAAGCTGGGTTTGCCCCAGTGATGAAAAAACAATCGGCCAATTCTATATCGGCATAGCTGCAAGGCACAGCATCTTCGCCTAGTGCTAGCTTGTAGCCCACTACTGCAGAGCTCATGCACAAGCGAGAGTTGGTATCAATATTATTAGACCCAATAAAACCCTTCATCAGTTTATTGATCACATAATACTCTTCGGTAAGGCACTGGCCAGAAACATAAAAACCGACAGCGTCGGGTCCATGCTTGGCTATGATAGATTTGAACACCGCCGCAGCCCTATTCAGTGCATCGTCCCAACTGACCCGCTGCATGGGCATATTTCTATTGTACCGCATTTCGGGGTACAGTAACCTGTCCGATTTGTCGGTAACGGTGTAGTTCAGGTTCATTCCTTTCGAGCAAAGCATTCCAAAGTTTACAGGATTGTCTTTGTCGCCTTCTACACGTATGTTGCCACTGCGTTCTTTAGTGACAACAATACCGCAGCCTACGCCGCAGTATGAACAAGTAGATTTGAATGAATTCTCGGAATGGGTCATTTGAAACTGATAATACTAAATTAATGAATGTCGTCGATAGAGAATTTATCAAGCAATAAGCCCAATAATTTGTCGTGAATCTCTATGTATTTTGGGTCGTGAACGATGTCTTTTTTGTTACGAGGTCTATCCAGCGGTATGTCCACTATTTCACGAATGGTAGCCGCAGGCCCATTGTTCATTACAACCACTCGATGCGATAAGAATATTGCTTCCTCAATGTCGTGCGTTACCATGACTATGGTTTTGCTGCGGTTGTCTAGGTTCCATAGCTTCAATAACTCAATTTGCATACTACCTTTTGTCAAGGCATCCAATGCACCAAAGGGCTCGTCTAGTAAGAGAATACTTGGGTTAATGGCAAATGCCCGAGCAATTGCCACACGCTGCTTCATACCGCCAGAGAGGTGTCCAGGCAACTTGTCTTTATGCTCGTAGAGGTTTACCATTTTCAAATTTTGATCTACCAAAGCTATTTTCTCTTCTCTACTTTTGTCTTTCAACACACTATCTACCGCCTGAAATATATTTTGATACACACTCATCCAAGGCAGTAGGGAGTAATTTTGAAATACAATTCCTCTGTCAGCTCCTGGCCCTTGAACTACTTTTCCATTGGCTATTACCTCGCCTTGGGTAGGTTTTACCATGCCGCTTATGGTATTCATGAGTGTAGATTTACCGCAACCAGAGTGGCCTATGAGCGATATTATTTCGCCTTTCCCTATAGTTAGGTCTATGTCTTTTACGGCGGTATAGACAGAGCCTTTGCTAGGGAAACTTACCGTTACATTTTTTACTTCTATGCAAGGTGTTCCTATATTGTTGGTCGCAGCATCAGCCTTGCCGATGAGCACCTCTGCAGTATTATTTGTCATAAGAAAATCTTTTTTGAAGTAGGTTAAATCCTTTATCTAGTAGCAAGCCGACAAGGCCAATGATAAATATGGCAATGATAATTTTTTCGGTACTTCCAGCATTGAAGCCATCGTCCCATACAAAGAAACCTAGACCTATGCCTCCAGAAAGCATTTCTCCTGCTACTATTACCATCCACGCTACGCCTATAGCCAGCCTCAGGCCTGTGATGATGTGGGGGAAAGCAAACGGCAACATTACTTTGGTAATGTATTTAAAAGTAGAAAAATCGAATGCCTTGGCTACGTTTTTATGGTCTTGTGGCAGGGTAGAAACCCCAAATGCGGTATTGATAAGCGTAGGCCACAATGAAGTAATCACCACCATAAATACACTCGCACCCTCGGCAGACTCTAGTGCTAGCAAGCCTAGTGGAAACCATGCAAGCGGAGAAACTGGTCGTAATATTTGCACAATTGGGTTTAGCAAATTCATCCAAAATTTGTTATTACCCATCAATATGCCTAATGGTATTGCAATGATAGAACCAATGGAGAAGCCTAAGAATACACGGCCTAGAGAGCTAAATAATTTTACCAATATTCCTTTATGGTCAGGCGAATCTTCCATGGGATTTTGCATTACTTCTTCCAATACCAAAAATGTTTGTGCTGGACCAGGAATAGGTAGCTGATTATTCTTAGTAAGAACAGCAATGACCTGCCATATCAATATCAGCAAACTTACTCCACCTATGAAGTAAAAAACCGATTGCATTTTGTATATCATTTTCATAAACTTATTTTTTAGAAATGATAAGTCTACAAGCCAATATTACAAGGCTTATAGACTTATGTTGAAAATTTATTTTTTGGCTACTTTCAAGTATTCCGCAGGATTTTTTGGGTCAAACTGTACATTGTCAATTTTCAATGCGAAAGGCTGCATATCGTCTGCTGGCATTGTTACACCCATGCTCTTGGCTACTTCTGCATACAAGTCATCCATGATAATTTTGTCGGCAATGGCAGCATAATTGGGTGCGGCACTCACCATGCCAAATCTCACGTATTGTGTCATAAACCATATAGCATGAGACTTGCGAGGCATGTTTACATCGCCATTTCTATGAAACATCATGTAGTCGTCTTTGTATTTTTGAACGCCTAGTTCACAGCCCAAATCATTTGAACCCATTAATCTGGCTTCTATCACAGGCAGTGCAGCATTTACATAATTTGGTTTGGTAAGCCATGCGGCAGCTTTTTTTCTATTGCCCATTACATCTAGCCATTTGCAGGCTTCCATCACGGCTTTCATTACATTTTTTAAATCTTCTTTTCTAGTTTCAGAAAATCCTTTGTTTACTACCAATGCTTTTTCAGGGTGATTTTTCCAAATGTCTTGGCTGGCAATGTGTGTAAAGCCTACGTTTTGTGTTGCTGCTACTCCATTCCATGGTTCGCCTACACAATAGCCTTCCATATTATCTACACGCATATTGGCAACCATTTGTGGTGGTGGTATGGTAATGATACCGATAGATTTTGGATTGATGCCACAAGCAGAAAGCCAGCAACGAAGCCACATATCATGTGTGCCACCTGGGAATGTCATGGCAAAAGTAACTTCTTTTCTAGCTTGAATAGATTTCACAGCAGCAGCCACCTTTTTTACTTCTTTAAAACCCACCATACCGCAAAATTCTTTGGATAAGGTAATGCCTTGCCCATTGTTATTAAGCACCATGGCGATTTTCATCTCTGTACCTTCCTTGCCACCCACACCAGTATAGACCGAGAATGGCATACTGAACAAGCAATGTGCACCATCCAACTCGCCAGAGATTACCTTGTCTCTGATGTTTGCCCACGAAGCTTCTTTTTGAATAATTACCTCTACGCCATATTTAGTAAATAAGCCCATTTCCTTTGCTACCACTAGTGGTGCACAGTCGGTAAGTGGAATAAAACCAAGTTTAATAGGGTCTTTTTTCTGACTTATAGCAAGGTTGCTCAAGCCCAATAAAATGAATGCTAGGGCTAATGTTTTGATATATCTATTTGTATTACATGTTTTCATATCTATATATTTTTATTTTTTTAAGAATGTCTTTTAATATTGTTTCTATTTCACTTATTGTTTGATAGCAACTGGTTTCACATACAAGAAATCAGGACGAATATTTAATTGCAAATAGCCCCAATATCCTTCTTGCTGATAGTCTGCTTTGGCTTTGCCTTTAGACACAGCCAAGGCATCTGACCCAAACATAACAGACGCTCCAGCTTCTATATTGGTAAATTTGTTTAGGTTGTAGTTGGCTACCAAATCTATCTCTGTACCTAGTGCCCTAATGATTGGGTCAGGATCGGTTGCAGATTTAATCCAAGGGTTATTCATGGTTTTCTGGGTTAAGAAATAATGTGCATCGAGCGTAATGATTAGGTCTTTGGCAGTGTATTTGGTTTTGAAAAACCAGTTTTGCAAGCCACCTACTGGTGCACCTGTACCTACATAAAAGAAATCCATGTAGCCCCAAAATTTGTGCGGTGTACCGTATAGTGGGTCAAATCTATTGTCTTCTAAAGCAATTGATGTAGTGCGGCTATTGCCCGACATTACCTCGTAACCTGGGCCTACAGAGAATTTTCCATATTGGTACTGCACATTGGCGCCATAAGAAAAGGCTTTCATTTTTACCCCCGCTCTGTTTTTACCCCATTGATAGTAACCAAATGCTTGTATTGCTAGCTTACCAGCACCAGAGGCATTGCCAACCATTGTATTTACATTGAAACCTGCTGTCTGTCTGCTGTTCAACCCTGCCTGGTTATTAAATTTATTCCCAATAATGAATCCATTTGCTGCCTCTGGAGATTTGAACTTTCCATAAATGGTATCTCTATCGTACTTGTTAAAGTCATCCTTAAGCCCTAAAAAAGAGATTTTTGTTTGACCATATTTTTTACTCAAATACAGAAATTGCATCGCCTTATATTGTGCATTTCCTGCATTGGTATTGGCACCAGGTGCAGAATTGTATGCTAAAGGAAGTGTTCCTGCTGGTACTGGCACTACCACTCCCTTGCTGGTAGTAAAATAAAATGGATTGGGTGTATTCTGTGGCGTATAGTCAGTACCTACTTTAGTAAATGCATCTGTATTTTGGTTAAATGCAAAACCCAAATCGAATTGATAACCTTTATGCATCCCTTTGATTACCGCTATGTCGTGTCTTCTGCCTTGTTGCAACCAATCTAAATTGCCCAGTAAACGTGCATCATCATAAACCAATTCTTGACGACCTACTTTTACACTTAGGTTATTTAATGCTTTAAATTTAATGGTGGTGTCGGCAATGTTTGCCAGCACAAATTCTCCCCAACCCTCATGAAGATATAATTTATTACCATCTGCATTATTTATTGACGATGCATCTTGCCCCCAAACCCTTACGTCTCTAAGGTTGGCACCAAAAGTAAGCCTATCCCATTTGTACCCAAAAATGATACTGGTACGTTGCGAATTAAACAAAGAAGGCTTTGCACCACTAGGTACTAGGTCAGCCAATCCATTTCTATATTCTGTACGTGTGCGTACTTGCCCCGTAAGGGTGTACTGTGCCATAGACTGTTGTGTGGACAACATTCCTAAAGCAATGCCTACTAAAATTTTGCCCTTAACGATTTGTTTCATAAATTTAAACAGTTTGAAGTTTGAAAATTGAACTTTAATGCCCCGGCCGAAGTCGCAATTCTGTCGGGGATATTTTTTGCTATACCGCTTGCAAGGTCAATGCTTCCAAGGGTTCACTAATATTTTGATTCTTGATTTTTTCTTCATTTACCCATTTTTGCAATAGCAAACCTAGCGTACATACCGCCACTATTATTACACCCAGCCCTATGGTATATAATCCTTCTCTATAAGTGGTATTTTCCATTTTTAGCAATATGCCCATCATTACCGCACCTAGATTGCCCCCTGCTCCCACAATCCCTGAAACTGAACCCATAGCTGCAGGATTTACAAAAGGAACTATGGAATAAGTGACCCCATTGGACATTTTGACAAATAAGGCAAAGCCCAACATCGCACCAATAGCTATAGGCAACACGGTAGTAGCAGAAAAATACATAATCCCCAAGCCTTCCATCATCAAAAAGAAACTGAGCAATAATATGCGGCTGCGAAACCCAAATTTAATATTCACTTTGTCGCTAAAATAGCCACCCAAGGCCCTTGCAAAAATATTCATAAACCCAAACGAACCAGCTATTAACCCCGCTTCTTTCAGTCCTAGTTGAAAATTATCCATAAAATAAAGGGCGGCAATGTTGTCTATCGTTATTTCTATTCCAAAACATGCACCATAACATAAAAAAAGTATCCAAACACGATAGTCTTTCAAGGCTTTGCCAAATGAACCATCTGCTTCTTTGGCTTTGGCTCTATAGTCTGGATTGTTTTTTCTCAGCTCGGCAAGGTTACCATCGGGTGTGTCTTGTGTGTAGCGGTAGTAAACCCAAGCCATTACCAATAATGCTAATCCTGGTACTAACATGCTTACCCTCCAAGCCACACTATTGCTTAACCCTAAGTATAGAAAGCCAGAAAATATCAACGGCATTACCATTTGGGTTACTCCACCTCCTAAATTTCCCCAACCTGCTACTGTAGCATTAGCTGTACCTACCACTTTAGGTGCAAACATTACGGAAGTATGGTATTGGGTGATTACAAAGGATGCCCCTATCGCTCCGATGGCAAGCCTACAAATCAAGAAACTTTCGTAGCTGTTGCAAAGCCCTATCATCATTACGGGCAATGAACCTATCGACAATAAATAAGTATATGATAAACGTGGCCCTATTTTGTCGCACAACCAGCCAAATAACAACCTAGCAAAAATGGTGATAGATACAGAGGCAATCATGATGTTGCCTATTTGTGGTTTGGTCAAGTGTAGATCTTCGCGTACGATAGCCATTAAAGGTGCTAGCCCAAACCAACCAAAGAAACATAAAAAGAAAGTAATCCAAGTAAGATGGAAAACCTGCATGTGGGGTTTTTTGAAACTAAATATTTGAATCGAATCTGCTTTCATGAGAATTGGTATGGTATCCTTTTTTTGATTTTGTGCTTACATTAATTACTCTGTTTTATAAATGTAAAAAATGAGTATTTATACTCAAAATAAAAAACTAGTTATTTTTAAAAGTTCTTTTAATTTTTACACCTATTTATGGAAAAATTATATTTATTTCAAAAAGTAGGTTAAAAAATGAACCTTGTTTTTAATATATCAATATTTATTTTCAAAAAAAACAGATTTATAAAAGGCTATTTTTAAAATATCATAAAAAACTACTTTAACATCTCAATATAGTTTTATCCTATAAAAGTAGGCATCAGTTACTGCAAAAATATTGGCAATCTTTTTTAAGATTTACAAAAAAAGGAAGCAAACATTCCTTTTTATACTATTTGCTTGATTTTTCAACATCATTTTATAAATTCAATATAAATATTGCCAAAAGTATGCTGGAGTCATTTTTTAATTATTTACAATTTGAGAAAAGGTATAGCACACATACATTGACAGCCTATAGTATAGATTTATCTCAATTTGAAGAATATACATCTACCACATACGAGACTCAAAAATTAGAAACAATAGAATATCCCATCATCCGTTCGTGGATAATTTCGTTGGCAGAACAAAAACTAAGTGCAAAATCTATCCATCGCAAAGTGTCTAGCGTGAGGGCATATTACAAATATTTGATGCGGCATAAATTGATTGACAAGGACCCAACGGTAAAAATACGAACACCTAAAATACCCAAACGGCTGCCCATATATGCCAAAGAAGCCGAAATGAACACAGTTTTAGATGCTGTACCTAATATGCAAGAAGACACCTTCGAGGGCGTAAGAGACAAGCTGGTAATAGAGTTGCTTTATGGCACAGGCATGAGGCTAACCGAACTGATAGGTCTAGAAGATAAAGATATAGACTTGCATAATCAAGTGGTCAAAGTAATGGGCAAGGGGAATAAGCAGAGGCTAATACCACTGCACAATCAGTTGGTAGCAGCTATAGTGAAATACAGAACCATAAAAAGCCAAGCTTTTCCAGATAACAATAATGTAGCGTTTGTCGTTACAAACAAAAGTCTAAAAGCATACCCTATTTTTATAAATAGAATAGTAAAGAAAAATTTGAATTTGATACCTACACTAGAAAAAAAGAGCCCTCATGTACTTCGGCATTCGTTTGCTACAAATTTGCTGAATAAAGGGGCAGATCTCAACGCAATTAAAGAATTATTGGGTCACAGCAGTTTGGCTGCCACTCAAGTATATACACACAATTCGCTAGGAAAGCTTAAACAAATTTTTGATCAAGCACATCCTAAAGCTGAACAAAAATCTTAATTTTCACCTTTTATTTCACCTTTTAATATTACGATTATGAAACTGAATATTCAATCTATCCACTTCGATGCTGATGTCAAACTATTGGATTTTGTACAAAAAAAACTGGACAAGCTAGACACTTTTTATGATAAAATAGTAGAAGGTGAAGTGTCGCTAAAACTTCAAAATACCGATAAAAATAATAAACTGGTACAGGTCAAATTGTCCATTCCTGGCAATGATTTAATAGCAAAGGAAGAAGGTGCAGCATTTGAAGAGGCGACCGACAAAGCCTACGAATCACTAAAAAGGCAACTGACCAAACATAAAGAAAAGATGGCAACCTATTAAGCCCACTTGATTTTTAACATTAAAAAAGCCTCCACAATTTGGAGGCTTTTTTAATGACTATGTGGGTAGCCTATAAGTTATTTTTCTTGAGTTTGACACCTTACTTTTTTGAATGTTGATTTCTGATAAAATTTGAAAGATTTTGAGGTGGTTTTGTCAAAAGTGTGGGGCGAAAACATTTATCCACTTTTCTTGATTTTTAGCATTGGTCATTTCACTTTTGTGTC
>JAAFID010000004.1 GCA_013297765.1 Cytophagales bacterium
AGTATCACAAGCCATGGCAATGTAATATCCGCCCGATGCTGCCACATCGGACATGGAGGCAATGATAGGTTTTACTTTTTTGGTCAAGTTTACTTCTCTCCAAATCACATCAGAGGCAAGTGCACTGCCGCCTGGAGAGTTGATACGAAGCACTACTGCCTTTACCTCTTTGTCATTACGTGCCTTACGCAACTGTTCACAAAGCGATTCTGAACCTATGGTATTGTCGTCGCCCTTGCCCGACATAATTTCTCCATTAGCTATGATTACCGCTACTTTGGTAGCATTGTCGTTGCCCAATTTGGCAGGGCGGTTGGCCAATAAATTATTTCTATAATTAGCATAGTTGATGAAGTTTATTTTTTCATCTTCCTTCAGTTTCAGTTGTTGCTGCATAAATGTTTCTGCCGCATCGTAATATTCCATATTGGTAATTAGGCCTTTTTCTAAGGCATCTTTAGCCGTTTTTACCAGCATAGAATCGGATATCATTTTTAATAATTCTGCATCAATTTTTCTGTCATTAGCAATATCGGCAAGGTAGCTGTTATTGATAGAGGTAAGGAAAGATAACGTTTGGCGGCGACTAGGTTCGCTCATCTTGTCTAGTATCAGTGGCTCTACAGCACTTTTATATTCCCCCACTTTGAATATTTCTGGTTTCAATTCCAGTTTTTCCAAAGCTCCTTTTAAAAATATCAATTGAGATTCTAATCCATTCAATTCCATCATTCCTGTAGGGGGAAGGTAAATTTTGTCGGCAACGGAGGCGAGGTAATACCCTTTTTCGGAATAAAATTCACCGTAGGCTACCACAAATTTTTTGCTGGTTTTGAAGTCTGCCAATGCAGAGCGCAACTCTTGTAAAGTAGCAAAACCAGCACTTACCATGGGTGCGTCGAGGTATATTCCTTTGATGGAAGAATCGGTTTTGGCAGCGGCGATAGCTTCTTTCAGTTCTATCAATCCAATAGAAGATTCACTTCCCGAAAACGGCTGAAAACGGCTGAAAAAATTGTCTGGCTCACGCTCTGTTATAGGGGCATCTAATTTTAATTTTAATACAGAATTGTCAGTCACATGGTCTTTCTTTTCTGGCATAGCAGTCATTAATATAGCAATGCCTATTACTATGACCACGAATAAAAATAGGGCTAGACCAACAATGGTGGCCAATACATTTTTTAAAAATCCAAGCATATAAAAGATAGTTTATCAATCATGAAAAGTGTACCTGTGTTCACCGAAAGTAGTTGTCAAAAACTAAGTCCAACAATGAATTTACGTAAAATATTTGGATACAAAATAACATAAAAAAAGCCACGAATGCACTGTAAATTTTTACAGCCTGTTCGTGGCTTTTTTAGATAAAGACTTTCTAGAAATTAAATCGTACTCCAGTACCTATTAAACCTTGAATGTAGAAGGGTTCACGTACTATTTCCATGTATAAACCTGCATCTACAAACACAGATAAAGGAACTTTAGCAAAAGTGTACTCTGCACCAATAACCCCATCTACACCCACATTGGCTGAGACATAAGAGTCGCTAATTGGTCTTCCGAAACCATCGAAATATGAAAAAGAATAATGCAGTAATTTTATTTGTGGACCAAAACCAAAGTACCAGCGTAGGCCACTCAAGGCTTTGATATCATTATGAATTAGGTAATGAAATTGAAAACTGTAAGCTCTAAATGCGTAATTGCTGCCAAAATAGCCTCTGTAATATTTCCAATCTTTACCTTTCCAATCTCTGTAATAATCGTTGTTGATGTCGTAATATTTGTCATAATAATAGTTTGCAAATCGCTCGTCGTATCTAGAGGTACTGCCCCAAACATTTGTTCTACCCACATTAAATTCTATGGCTTTGTTTCCACCAAAATATTTTTTAATGGTAAGACCTGATGGGTCGCCTAGCCTCAAGCCTATACCCCAAGATTTAGGAGTACCACCTTTTTGAGCAAAAGTTTCATTTGGTTTAATTGCAAAACTTAATGTAAGTGCAAATATGCACATAGTAATCAATTGTTTTCTCATGTTGTAATAAGTTAAATTTTTATCATCATTTTACACTTGTAAAAATGATACCATTAAATAAATTTCTAGCTAAAGGAAAGAATGCAATAATTATTTATTGGCCATCAAAAACGCTTTGAAACCTTCAAAGTCTTTGCCCATTTTGATGGCTACTTTTTCTTTGCTTACAATCGCTTGCAATCGCTCTGGCAATGGAACAGTGACACCTATTGCCGACTCTACCACGTCTAAAAACTTTGTAGGGTGTGCTGTGGCTAGAAAAACACCATTGGCATCTGTGCCTGATTCTTGCAAATATTCTTTGATACCCAAATAGCCTACAGCCCCATGTGGATCTAGTATGTAGCCGGTATTTTTATATACTTCTGTCATGGCTGCACTGGTTTCAGCATCGGTATAGCTTTTGCCTACCACGTCTTTTTTTACATCGTCAAATACATTCCCATACAAATCTGATAGCCTTTGAAAATTGCTTGGATTGCCTACATCCATGGCATTGGATATGGTGCTAACAGAGGCTTTGGGTATAAATTGCCCAGTTGTTAAGTATTGAGGAATAATGTCGTTGGCATTGGTTGCAGCAACAAACTTATCTACAGGCAAGCCCATTTTCTTGGCAATTAAGCCACCGCATAGATTGCCAAAGTTGCCACTGGGAACGCAGAACACAAGTGGTTTTCCTGTTTTCTTTAGCTGTGCAAACGCCCAAAAATAGTAAAATGATTGCGGTATTAATCTGCTAATGTTGATTGAATTGGCAGAACTTAAATTCATATTGGCATTCAATTCGGCATCAAGAAAGGCTTCTTTCACCAAACGCTGGCAATCGTCGAACACACCGTCTATCTCTAGTGCAGTGATGTTGTTGCCTAGTGTGGTCAATTGTTTTTCTTGAATATCGCTTACTTTACCGCTAGGATACAGAATGGTAATGCGAATGCCAGGCATATTTAAAAACCCTTGTGCCACGGCACTGCCGGTATCGCCCGAGGTAGCTACCAAAATATTGATTTCTTTAGAGGCATCTTGCGACAAGAAATACGACATCAGTCGAGCCATAAACCTGGCACCAAAATCTTTGAATGCTAGCGATGGGCCGTGAAACAATTCCAATACATGAATATTGCCAGACACCTTTAAAACTGGAGCTTCAAAGGTAAGTACATCATTAATAATTTTTTTAATTTCTGCCTCTGGAACATCTTCACCGATAAGTGCCTTGCAAACCTCTATGGCTATTTCTTGAAAAGTATATTGCTCTATATTTTCAAAAAAAGACGTGGGCAATACGGGGATATGAGAAGGCATAAACAATCCGTTGTCGGCTGGTAGCCCTGTAAAAACTGCCTCTTTTAGGCTTGCGGTATTCGCTTTATTTTTTGTACTGTATAATTGCATGGGTATTGTATTGTATTCAATTGTTGGATTGCAAATTTAAGAAACCTTGCCCAAATAGAGGGTGTAAGGAAGAATAAAATTAACTAGATGTTTGCATTTATGAACAACGCTTTGCTGTCGTTGCTATTAATTTTCGTGAATTTTTAATTTGGCAAAACTCAATATCAATGTTTTTACATCTCCACTAAAATCAATGGTTGCCTTTCTATCATTGCCCGAAACGTCCATAGATTGCACTAAGCCAAATCCAAATTTTGGATGCTCTACCTTCATGCCAGCGGCTAAACCAGAGGTATCGCTAGGCTTGAAATCAGGAGAGGGCGTGTAGCTGACAGGCGTATTTCTTTTAAGAATTGAAGTATTGGTTTGAGCTTTTATTTTTGCAGTAATAATGTTTGGTCGGTCAATAACGGCGGCCTGTTTAGTGCTAATTTTTAAATAATTTTTATCCAATTCTGATAAAAATCTGCTAGGCTCACAAGGTTTTACTCGCCCAAAACGATATCGACTGGTGGCAAATGACATGGTGAGCTTTTTCTCTGCCCTAGTGATGGCTACATAAAATAGCCTTCTTTCTTCTTCCAAATCGGCACGACTGCTCAGCATCATTTGCGATGGAAACAAGTCTTCTTCCATGCCTACTACATAAACATTGCGAAACTCTAGCCCTTTGGCAGAGTGAATGGTCATTAGTGTTACCTTGTCGTCGTTTTCTGGTTTGTCTTTGTTATCGGCATCGGTCACTAGGGTTATTTCTTGTAAAAATGCTCCTAGCGATTTGTCCTCGCCTTCAGGATTGTCAACAAATTCCTTGATACCGTTAAGCAGTGCTTGAACGTTTTCATAGCGGTTTACTCCTTCGGGCGTTTTGTCGTCGTACAGGTCTTTAAGTAAACCAGAGTTTTGAGCGATGTAGCTTGATATTTCAAAGGCATCTTTCTTGCCCAATTCTACCCTGAAAGCCTGAATATGGGTTACAAATTCTTCAATGGCCACAGCCGCTCGCCCCGGCAATACTGATTTTACGTTGCAAAGTACATCCCAAAGGGTAGCACCTTGCTCTTCGGTAACTACAAATAATTTTGCAACAGAGGTATCGCCAATGCCACGTTTGGGATAATTGATAATACGCTTGAAAGCCTCTTCATCGCTGGGGTTTACCACAAAACGAAGGTAGCAGATTAGGTCTTTTACTTCTTTTCGCTGGTAAAAGGAAACGCCACCCACTATTTTGTAAGGAATGTTACGGCGACGCAAGGCCTCTTCAAATGCCCGTGATTGGTAATTGGTACGGTATAGAATAGCAAAATCTTTGTTACCTAGTTGATGCTGCATTTTGTCTTCAAATATTGCATCGGCAACCAGCATTCCTTCTTCGTTGTCGGTACCAGCTTTCAATACTTCTATTAATTCCCCATCTTCATTGCTGGTCCACACATCTTTTTTAAATTGCTCTTTATTCTTCTCTATCACAGAGTTTGCAACTTGCACTATGGTTTTGGTAGATCGGTAGTTTTGCTCTAGTTTTATGGTTTTTATTTCAGGGTAATCTTTTTCTAGGTTTAATATATTCTGAATATCCGCACCACGAAAGGCGTAGATGCTTTGAGCATCGTCGCCCACTACGCAAATATTTCGGTCTTTGGCCGAAAGCTTTCGGGTGATGGCGTATTGCGACAAGTTGGTGTCTTGAAACTCATCTACCATTACATATTTAAATCGATTTTGGTATTTGTAGAGCACATCGGGATGGTTTTTAAAAAGTACATTGGTATTAAAAAGCAAATCGTCAAAATCCATGGCTCCTGCCTTGAAACAACGCTGCTGGTATTGTTGGTATAATTTGCCCATTTGTGGTCTCATCGCTTCCTCATCATCGGCAATGATGGTGGGGTTGTTCAGGTATTCATTTACAGAAACGAGTTTGTTTTTTGCACCCGATATTCTGCCTAAGACAGTACTTGGTTTGTATAATTTATCGTCCAGTTGTAGTTCGCCTACAATAGTTTTTATCAGCGATTTTGAGTCGTCGCTATCGTATATGGTAAAGCTAGATTGGTAGCCAATATGGTGTGCCTCGGCACGCAGAATTCTTGCAAATACCGAGTGAAAAGTACCCATCCATAGATTGCGAGCATCGGTACCTACCACTTTTTCTATTCTATTTTTCATCTCTCTCGCTGCTTTGTTGGTAAAGGTGAGCGATAAAATATTGAAAGGATCTACGCCTTTTTCAAGCAAATGAGCGGTGCGGTAAGTAAGTACTCTAGTTTTGCCCGACCCTGCACCAGCCAATATCATTAGGGGACCTTCGGTGTATAGTACAGCCTCACGTTGGGTGGGGTTCAGCGAATCTAGATAATTTTCAGAAATGGCCATATTGCAAAATATATTTTGGGAAATGAATTTTCAGTTGTGAAAATGCAAAGAGCAATTTACAACGAATGGACTAACACTTGAAATAGGAATAGGGAAATGGGGGATGTTTTTATCAACAGTGGGGTATAAATATTTTAATCCCGTTGTGCTTTGCCAAAGATATTACAACACGATATTATTGGGAATAATGCGAATAGCTGTTGAATGTTCTAATACGGAATAATGAGCAATATCAAATAGGCTAGCATAAGGTTTAAATTTTTTCTTAAACTGTTCGTTGATTAGCTGAATATCTTGTTTTTGTTTTTGGTCGCAGTGAATTATAGTAATAAAATTAAACCTAGTATTGTTATCAATAAAGGAGTTTGGGATGCATGAAGGCAAGTTCTCTGCGTAAGGATAACCGTGTTTTTTTGAGAGAAACATACAAAAACTATCAAGAGCTTTTTTCACTATATCCCAAGATTTCTTTTCAATGGTTTCGGCTGTAGTCAAAGATGCCAATGAAAAATCTTTTAATTCAATCAGCCAATATTGATTAGCCTTTATATCAAACCAGCATGCGTCCATTTCCTTAAAATAGTGTGAGGAAAGATTTGTGTATGCTGCACAATCTTGTAATCTAAAAAAATTGCTGTCAGGGAAATTTAAGGTGATATTGCTTTCAGAAAATCCAGGCATAGCAAAATCAATTATAATCCTAAATCTAATATTACTTCCTCGTCTGACATTTTAATTGCCTCATCAGATATTTGATTTATTGGAAAATCATCTTTTAAATCATAAATTTTACAAGTAATCGATTTTCCTTTTTCCCTCTCCAATGCATAACAATTTGTTGCTACATTATCTCTTTTTGCAGCAAGGTGCATTTGTTTCAATACAAAATAATCATGGGTTGCTACAAAAATTTGAATTCCGGCTTTGGCCATTAGCATAAGCATTTCTACTAATTCTCTTGTTGCCTCAGGGTGAAGTGCTGTTTCTGGTTCGTCTAAAAAGAGAACTGAATTTGAATTGAGCTGTCGATTACGTATTAAAGTAGTAAGTATGCCAATTTTTTTTACTCCTTCAGCGGTTAACTGCATGGGAAATTCACTATTACCCTTTTTAAATAGAAAATCATCATCTGAATGTTGTTCTATATGACCCTCAAATAGATTTTCTAATTTGTCATTCACATCTTTCAACTCTTGGGTAATTTTTCCTTTTTGAGTAGGAATAACTAATGCCCTGATTAAATCGAGGTATGTATCATCAAAACCCGGCATTTCAAGATTGTCTCTGGTTGCTCTTATCGCTTTTAATGATGTAAGCACTTCTTTGGCTGGAATAAATAGACAACGAAAACTGTCAGAAATAAAATTTATTTTCTCCTGGCAATCTACTATAGTATTGGTTGTAGATTCTCCAAAAGAGAAGTGCAATCGATCTGCGTAATTTAAGTGTGAATGATTAAATTCAACATCAACAGATAATTTTTCTTTTGTGATTTTACTTGCTAATTCTCCCAAACCCTTTTTGCCTGGTTGGTAAGTATTAATAAGTTTTTCTGCCAAAAGTTTCTTTAAACTAATATCTTCATTTTGCATCCTCTTACTATAGATGTCAATAGTTTTCGAAGAGGCATAAAGTAACTTTAATAAACCAGTTTTACCAGTGTCATTTTTCCCAATAACTACATTTACAGGTGCAAATTCTTTGCTATTGAATTCACCATAGCCCATAAAATTTTTTAGAATTAAAGATTTTATCATTATGCAAGAATTTGAACTTTCTATTTATTGCTAAGTTAATGGTTTAACTAATATTTTTTTTATGATTTTAAAAACATACCTAATTCTTCATCACACCAACACCTTCAATGCTTTCGGCAATATGCTGATGGTAATGGTAGCGGGCATTTCGACTGGTTCGCCGTCAAAGTGTGCAGGGCCAGCTTGCAATCGGGTAAGTACAATATTTTTCGCAGTTACTATTTTTACAAAATCAGTTTTGTGAATGGTTTTAGAAAATAATTTGACACCTACCCATAATAATTCATAAATGCGGAATGGACGCATGATACAAACATCAAGCAAACCATCGCTAATGTGGGCAAGTGGGGCTATGTGTGCATTGTTGCCAAACTGAGATGCATTGGCAAAAGTAATTAGAAATGCAGTGCTAGATATAGATTTTCCGTCAATGTTCAATTGATATGTGGCAGGCTTGTATTTCAAATAAGACTTTATCGAAGTTTTAAAATATCCCCAAAATCCTCGTTTGGTAAGACGAGCGAATTGGCTAGAAACATGGGCATCGAACCCAATGCCGCTGGTACAGAAAAAAAAGTGGTCGTTGATTTTGCCCACATCTATGCTTGTGGAAGTCGCATAATTTAAGTGCTGTATTGCTTTGGCAGAATCAAGCGGTATGCCCAAATGCCTAGCTAGCCCATTTCCAGAGCCATTGGGAATAATTCCCAGAGCGACCGAAGTATTTACCAATTGGCTTGCAATTTCATTGATAGTACCGTCGCCACCAACTGCCACCACAACGTCAATATTTAAGGCTATGGCTTGCTGGGCAAGTGCCTTGGCATGACCAGGGTATTCGGTAAATATAATTGTAGGCTCAAACACGCTTTTATTCAAACTTTGTTGAATTAAAGTAGGCAACAATTGCTTGTCGATTCCCCCTGAAATAGGATTGATGATGAAATATATTTTTCTCATTATCCAAATAATTTTTCAGCGGCTATAGCCATCAAGGCACCTAAAAATGATACAATCAACTTATTTGCCTTAAATTGATGGTTGGGGCTAGATTCAAAAAAGATGGTGGTAGAGATGTAGAGAAAATTGCCCGCCACCAATGCAAAAAGAAACACAAAAGCATCATCGGGCAGAAGGTTTGACGTGTAAAATAAATTGCTGCACAATAAACCTAAAGGTGACGCCAAAGAGAATAGTATGAGGAAAATCACAACCGTCGATTTTTTATTGAAGGCGTAGGTAAGTACTGCTGCAAGTGCCACGGCTTCGGGTATTTTATGCATAATCAATCCATACAACAAGGAATCTAATTGATGTGCCGCACCATGATCATGCACAGGGTGCACCAGCAAAGTACCTTCTAAAAAAGAATGCAAACCGAGAGAGATAAGCAAGCCAAATAATATTTTTTTATTGGGCACATGCTCGTGACCGCTATGGTGAATGTGCCCATGCTCAACCCCGCTAGAGAAAAATTCTAAAATCATTTGCAGGAAAAAGCCCGCCAATACATAAGTTCCTGTAATGGTAATGTCTTTAGCATCGTGAAATAATTCAGGAAGAATATGAATTACAGTAATAGAAAATAAATAAGAACCACTAAAGGCAAGTATAACCTTAAAATTCTTTTTGCTTATGGCAGGGTACAATACTACCGAAAGCCCTGCTAACAGTGCGGAGAAGAATAGTATGAAAAAATTAAGATACATTTATGGCAATTTGTTAATACTTGAAATTATAATTTTGACAATACAAAAATCATGCGATCCGATTCTTTTTCGTCGTAAGGCTTCAAATCGTAGCTGCCATAGACTTTCTTTACTTTTAGTTTTGCAAATTTGAAATAATCCATAAAATCTTTTTGGTAAATTATTCTTACCCTTTCTTCATAGTTATAGTCGCTGCCATGTGCTCTAAAACTGATTTTTTTTACAATAAAATCATCAATTATAGATTTTGAAATATCAAAATGAATATGCTGTGCTACCTTAGTGTCGCTTGTGACTAGGCGATTGAGTACTTTGTTGGTATTCATAAAATCAATCACGATAAGGCCTTCTTGTTTGCAAGAGGCAGCCATGGCTGCTATGGCTTTGTAGTTGTCTTGATTGTCTTCAAAATATCCAAAGCTGGTAAATAAGTTTAGCACCAAATCAAACTTGTCTTTTGCAAACACTTTACGCATGTCGTGCTCATGAAAATTCAACTGATCACTTTCCATTTTTTTGGCAAATGCTATACTACTTGGCGACAAATCTAAGCCTGTCACATTGAACCCTTTTTTAGAAAGGTAAAGTGCGTGCCGCCCTCTACCACAAGCAATATCTGCAACGGTACTATTTATTGGCAATGCTAATTTTTTGGTCAGTTTGTCTATAAAACCTTCTGCCTCCAAAAAATCATGATTTTCATACAGTATATGATAGTATTCCGAGTCGAACCATTGGCTGTACCAAGTACACTTTTGTTGTTTTGCCATTTGTATTTAGCCTAGGCTGATTGTGCGTTATGAATAGATGATGAATTATATAGCCACTTGTTCATTGGCTATAGCCAGCACCCTGTCTAGCCCCGCTATGTTTTTACCGCCTGCAGTGGCGTAGAATGGCTGTCCGCCGCCGCCGCCTTCAATTTCTTTGGCAAGGTCTCGCACCATGTTGCCTGCGTGAAGGTTTTTTTCTTTTACCAAATTATCGGCAAACATCACGGTAACATTGGGCTTGCCCTGAACATCGGCTGCCAATATTAGGTAAAGATTTTCTAGTTTAGCTTTTAACTCAAACGCCACTTGTTTCAATACCTCGCTCGAGGAGATGCTCACTTTCTCTACGATACGGTTTACGCCATCTACGGACACTACTTTTTTCAGTAGCATTTCTTTCACTTGTTGCCCCTCTTTGGCATAAAATACTTCCATATTTTTTTGCAACTGGTTTCGTTCCTCAATAAGTGTTTCTAGTGATTTCACAACATCTTTAGGTTGTTTTAAAACCTCTTTGACTCCTTCTAATATTGCGGTTTGCTCAGCTACCCATAGTTCGGCTGCTTCGCCAGTAACTGCTTCAAGCCTACGCACACCTGCGGCTACAGAGCTTTCAGCTGTTATTTTTACAAAACCTATGTTGCCAGTGGCCTTGGTATGTGTACCACCACAAAATTCTACTGAATAGTTTTTGTCAAATGTAATGACACGCACATAGTCGCCATACTTCTCGCCAAATAAGGCTGTAGCACCCATTTTGCGGGCATCTTCAATAGGTACATTCCTTTGCTCGTAAAGCGGAATGTTTGCTCTTATTTTTGCATTGACGATACGCTCTACTTGGGTTATTTCTTCATCGGTCATTTTTGAAAAATGAGAGAAATCAAAACGTAGAATTTTATCATTTACTAGCGAACCTTTTTGATTTACGTGTGCACCCAACACCTGCTTCAATGCCGCATGCAGCAAGTGTGTCGCACTGTGATTTATTTCTATATTGAATCTTTTTTTATCGTTTACCACAGCATCGAAATCAATATCAAAATCAGTTGGCAACTTATCTACCAAATGAATGATAAGGTCGTTTTCTTTCTTGGTGTCCAATACTTTTATTTGTTCTTTCGCACTTTTTAAGATTCCAGAGTCGCCTACTTGTCCGCCACTTTCAGCGTAAAATGGGGTGGTATCTAGCACTATTTGGTACTGCTCTTTGTTGTTGGCTTTTACAGTGCGGTATTTTACAATTTTTGTTTTTACTTGCAAATGGTCATAGCCTACAAACTCTACTTTATCGGTTTCTGAAATGGCTATCCAGTCGCCAGTTTCAGAGGCTGCCGCTTTTTTAGATCTTGTTTTTTGAATCAGCATGGCTTCGTCAAAGCCTACTTCATCTATCGTCCAGCCTTTTTCTCTTGCTATCAGTGCTGTTAAATCTAGTGGAAAACCATAGGTGTCAAATAATTCAAATACTACTTTGCCCTCAATTAATTTCGAAGCATTATTTTCAGCAGTTATTTGTTCTAATTTTTTCAATCCTATTTCGAGAGTTCTTAAAAATGAATTTTCTTCTTCTAATATTACCCTAGTTACAAAGTCTTGCTGGGCTTTTAACTCTGGAAATACTGCTGCAAATTGGTCGGCAATGATGGCCACTAATTTGTGTAAAAACGGTTCGTTGAACCCTAAAAAAGTAAAATAATACCGCACCGCACGACGCAAAATTCGGCGTATTACGTAGCCAGCTTTATTGTTCGATGGCAACTGTCCATCGGCAATGGTAAAGGCGATTGCCCTAATATGATCGGCCAATACACGCATGGCAATATCCGTTTTCTCCGCTGCACCATAAGCGATGCCACTTTGCTGGGCTATAAACTGAATGGTCGGTTGGAACACATCGGTATCGTAATTAGATGTTTTTTGTTGAATGGCCATACACAGCCTTTCAAAGCCCATACCTGTATCTACATGTTGTGCAGGCAGCAACTCTAGCGATCCATCGGCCTTGCGGTTGTATTGCATGAATACGTTGTTCCAAATTTCTATTACTTCTGGATGGCTTTCGTTCACCAATTCTTTGCCAGGTATTTTGGCTATTTCTGCTTCACTGCGTAGGTCTATATGAATTTCGGTGCATGGCCCACAGGGTCCTTGAGCACCCATTTCCCAAAAATTATCTTTTTTAGAGCCATAGAGAATGCGGTCTTCAGTGGTAAATTTTTTCCATAGTTGAAAAGCTTCATCATCACGTTCTAAATTTTCTTTTTCATCGCCACCAAACACGGTCACATAAATTCGGTCTTTGGGTAGTTGATACACTTTAGTAAGCAATTCCCACGACCATTCGATGGCTTCGGCTTTGAAGTAATCGCCAAAAGACCAGTTGCCCAACATTTCAAATAAAGTATGGTGATAGGTGTCTATCCCTACTTCTTCTAAGTCGTTGTGCTTTCCCGATACCCGCAAACATTTTTGCGTATCGGCAATTCTCGCATATTCTGATTCTTTATTTCCCAAAAAATAATCTTTGAATTGATTCATGCCAGCATTGGTAAACATGAGTGTAGGGTCGTTTTTCAGCACTACGGGTGCCGATGCTACTATGCGGTGACCTTTGGATGCAAAGAAATCGAGAAAGGTTTGGCGAATGGTTTTAGAATCCATTGTTGGTTTGGTAAATTTATTTTTATTAGATTTAAACTCTTTTTTACTGCATTTTTCCAATATCAATGCAATTTCACAATCATTTTTAGGCATAATGCCCAAATATAGGACATCAAATTTAGTACAAAATATTGAGGTAGAACAATGGCAAAGATAAAATATTACTACGATACCGAGACTTGCAAATATGAGCGTTTGCGTACTTCCAAATCTGAAATTATATGGAACAGTTTGGGCTTTATTGTTACTTCTATATTGTTTGGTGCGGGGCTGTTGTATTTGTATGTGCAGTTTTTCAATTCCCCCAAAGAATTATTGCTCAAAAAAGACAATTCGGCTCTACTTTTTTATTACGATTTGATTAATAAAGAAATAGACGAAGCCACTAAAACTATTGAACAACTAGAGGCTAGAGACAATAGTATTTACAGGGTCATATTTGAGGCACAGCCTATCAGTACTGCCGATCGCACTTCTGACGAGGGGCTAAATACCTACAAAGAGTTATTGGCAAAGGGCGTAAAGCCGCAAAAATTGATTGCCGCAACATTGAAAAAAATGGAACTGCTAAAAAAACGTGTAGCCATACAGGGCAAATCGTTTGACGATATTATGAAACTGGCAAAAAATAAAACCAAGATGTATGCCAGTATTCCTGCCATTCAACCCATTTCCAACAAAGAACTAAAAGCCTTGGCATCGGGTTTCGGTATGCGTATTCACCCTATTTATAAAGTAAAAATGATGCACACAGGCATTGATTTTACTGCCGTACGAGGCACTCCTATCTATGCCACTGGCGATGGGGTGGTGAAGGCTGTAGTTCCTAATCTAGGCGGCTATGGCAAAGAGGTAGAGGTAAATCATGGTTATGGCTATGTAACCCGCTATGCGCACATGGAAAAGTTCAATACACGGGTAGGGCAAAAAGTAAAACGTGGCGAATGCATCGGCTACGTAGGCAGCACAGGTACTGCAACAGCACCACACTTGCACTACGAAGTAATGAAAAATGGAGAAAAAGTAAACCCTATTTATTATTTTTTCAGCGATCTTACACCCACCGATTACGAAACGTTGCTAAAACTAGGTTCTGTAGAAAATCAGTCGTTGTAGCTTTTTTATTTCTTGAGGATGGTTTGGAAATAAACTTCTTTTGAATCCTGAATTTTAAGAATGTATAAGCCCAAAGGTAAAGCTGTGGTGTCTAGTTCGTAGCTTGTGGTTTTCTCTAATGGATATTTTTTACCTAATAAATCGAATATTTCTACTTTAGCATCTGCACTAATATTTCCTATGGTTATGCTATTTTGAAATGGATTAGGTGCAATAGTTATCGTTTTTACTTTTTCACTTTCTGTGCTGGTAATCATTTCAGGTTTCACCTGCACGCCAATAAGGATAGGGTCGTGGTCAGAAACCCTAAATGGATTAATTGCATACAAATCTGCTGTTTTAGGTTTTCTGGCCGATTCATCATTGAAAGTGTAACTGATTACATTTGGCTCGTCGCAGTTGATATGCCACTTTTCCGCCCCTGTTACTTGTTTGGCAAAAGATGAGGTTGCAAAAGCATGATCTAGTGAACCTGCCTCGCCCATGAATACAAACGAGTATGACAATCTTCCTTCAAACATATCTACCCAGCCTTTGCTACGCAGCAAATCTATAGGATCTTCTTGGGTATAGGCATTCAAGTCGCCTAGTATTACAATGTCTGAATCGCCTTTGGCAGCAATCAATCTATTGGCAAATGCAATTGCGGCTTCGGTTTGTATTTTACGGTTTTCGTTGAAACAGGCTTGACCATCTTTCTGGTCTGCATTAAGGTCAGTAGCACCGCTGCAACCTTTGGATTTAAAGTGATTCACCATTACGGTAAACTTCCCTCCGTTGCTATTCACTTTGAAAGTTTGAGCCAGCGGTACTCTATTGAACACGGCACTTTCGTCTAGTTCATAATCGCCTACTGGAGTTACAACTTTGGGTTTGTAGATGATGGCACATCTTATTTGGTCAGTACCTAGCAGACCCGCAGTATTGTTGGCAATGGTTCTAGAAGGTGAATTGATGAAAGCATACGTTCCTGCACCCGCCAATTGGTTAAGGCTATCAGTTAAAGTTTTGATGATAGAACTTTCTCCAAAACCGTCATTTTCTAACTCAATCATGCCCAGCACATCAGCATTTAAGGCATGTACGGCACGCATTGTTTTGGCTATTTGTCTTTTAAACTCTGCCAAGCTTTGTGCCCCACGAGAGTTGGCTGAGGTAAATATATTGTCAACTCCATTAAACAAATTCTCCACATTGAATGAAGCAATTTTCACATTGCTGCTTCCTACAGCTGGCGGAGTAAGAGGGCGTTTGTTGTAGTTCCAAGTAATTTTTTCTGTGGGTTGCAAACGGTATTTGCCAAAACCATAACCTACTATTGCTTCTAAATTAGTAACCGATGAACCACTGCGAATGGTATTTTCCAATGGGTCTAGGAATGGTATGGGGTTAGGCAATTCCTTATTACTATTATCGTCTAGTGTAATGGTTTTGGAAACATTTTCTAAAACATAATTATTGATGGCAGCGACATTTGAGTTGCCACTAAAACTATTTCCAGAAGCTGGGTCATCGTTAGGGTCAATAGTTACTGTTGCATTGTACATTCTCGCATCGGCCTTTAAAACCAATTCTCCATAGCGACCTAAGTTGTAATTTTCAGAAACGAACATGGTGTTATTTATTCTTACCCTCATACCCTCAAAATTTTCCCAAACAGTAGGCGGTTGCAAAGGAAGAGTAATGGAAATAGCAGCAGGCAAAGGGTTTGCAGAGGAAATAATGGATACCGTAGGGTTTGTCAATTCAGTTTGACCAAAGCTTTCATTTACCGTACCTGTTACCTGAACCTTATCTCCTTGTTTCACCGCACCTGTATAAGTAGTAGTGGTAAATATCCAAACACCTTCAGAAGTGGCGTTGTTGTTGTCTTTGTCGCTATCTTCTTCTTGCATATAAAAACCGCCGTAGCCGTCAATTCCCAGTGAAGTGTTGGTTACTATGCCTTCCACTGCTGCTTTTCCTGTAATTGTACTCGCAAAACCATCGCCTTGAATGTCATGTATTTTATAAAAATTAACGACAGGATTCTCCCCAGAACCTGAAGTACCCGTCAATACAATATTGTCAAACCTTAATGTTCCTGAAGTCGCATAATTAGAGGCCGCAGTTGTAGCTTTATAAGTGTCACCATCAAATGCTGTTACAATTTTTAAAATGATGTTAGCATTGTCATTTGTTTCAGCTTTTTTAGAAGAAAGATTAATGCTTCTTTTGATAAAGACTTCGCCAGTTGTCACTATAAAAGAATCAATAGCGGTAAAGGTCTCCCCATTATTGGTAGAAAGTAAAAATATTTCTTTATTGGCCGCAGTGTTGCTATGGCGAATATCTAAATTTAGCTGAATGTTGGAAAATCCAAGAGTACTAAAGGCTATAGAAATACCAGCAGTTTGATTGCCAACAGTAGCTGCAGGATAGCCCGAAGTGCCATATCCCTTGCCTGAACTGGGACTGCCACCGGGAAAAGTGCCAACGACCCCGCCAATTGGGGCAATGACACCAGTTCCAGTTGTAGGGCTTAGCGAACTGGCATCAAAATCCCATTTGACAATTGTTTCTTGAGCATTAGTAGATGCAGCCGCAAGAGTAATTAAAAAAAGTAATAGGAAAATTTTTTTCACTTGGCTTTAATTTAAATGGAATTGTAAAAGTACTAAAGTAAGATTATGGCTATGTTAGGTATATATTATTAAATAAAGTTATTTTTATAAGGTTTCTAGTTCTATCAGCTTATTAAATAATTTCTTTTAGCATTGTACATTAACATATACCCTCTTTTATTTGTATCACTTAAGTAGGATTGACTCACTAATGTTTCCACAAAAGGATGTTTTTCTAAAAAAGGACTTAGCAATTTCACTATTCTGCTTTCTGCTACACCTATTTTTTGGGCAAATGCTGTAAAATCACTTTTTGAAGGATGGCCGTTTCGTTTGTATTGCTCACTTTTAAAACCATCGGCAAATAATCCTTTGGTTAAAGCAAAGTCAGTGTCATCTACATGTAGTTTTGTATTTACCAAATCGTAAGCTGGGCTTAACAAATAATCGCCTTTTGTTGATTCTAGCAGTGAAAAGTTTTTTAAGTGAGCATCCCCGTTAGAGAATAGAAAATTGAACACGACCAACGAAAAATATTTCTCTATTTCTACCCTCCATGCTGGTAGATATTTCTGAATCAAAAGTCCTATTTCTTCATAGCTGTACTCATATTTTTCATTGGAATGTAAAGTTGTTTTACCAGCCAAAGACGCAAAATCCTCCTGACCCCATTTCAATTTCTCCTTTACATCTTTAACATCAAACCTTTTGGTGATGTATGCAGGTTCGCCACTTTTAAAAAAAATCAAACCGTTTTCTGCTGTATTTATTCCATATACTTGGTGAGCAATTTGCATGGTCAAATGCTCATTAGCCGGAATCTCGTCTCTTTTTTTGAGCAATGAGGGTATAGGTTTCAGAATATGTGTACCCTGTTCACCTTCGTGTGTCAGTCGCAATACATTTTTGTCCAGCACCATACTTATCTTGGTTTGAAAACCAGATAGAGAAATCCTTTTCATGTTTTCTAAAAATGCTGCAAGTGTGGCTTCATCCTGTTGTGGCGAAGTAAGATTCAGGATGTGGCTTACGGATTTTCCGTAAAACAGCTTACGATGGCATGAAGAACTATATGTCTCAAAACCCTTTGCCAAAGTGCCAGGGCAGTATTGTATTATTGGCAAACTCATTTGTTCGGTATTTTTTTTACCGTAATGTTGCCAATAGTATCGGCAGTTGCGGTAGATAGTAGTAAGCCAAATTGGTCGTTTTCATCAATTTTTAAAAGCCAGCTTTGAGCCTTTCTATTTTCGCCCTCTGCTATCATATTGCTAAAAAAAGGGAATAAAAGTTCACCGCTGTATTCCTGCTGTGTTTTAGGGAGCGTTAAACTAATAGCAGGTTTCGTGGTATCGTTAAAATAAATGTCTTCATACCTGAACACAAAATGAGAACGATTGTGCTCGGTAAGCGTTCCAGCTAGTGTTCCATTGCGGAATATTTCTACAGCCCTCATGGATTTAGATTGCTTTTTATTTCTAGGCTCAGTTTCATACCCAATACCTCGGCTAGTTTGTTCAATACATTTAACGATGGATTTCCCTGTCCACGCTCTAGTTTATACAGTGTATTGGTACTTACCTTTGCCAACTCAGCCAAGTGAGGTTGCGTGATACCCAACTCTTTTCTTCTGCTTTTGATGGTTTCACCAAGTTCTCGAAATAACATTATACTGTGATTTTGCCATAAAAATAGTTTTTATTTTTTATTTAAACAAAGAAATCATAGTATAATGTGATTTTGGGGGGTATGATTTAAGTATAATCATAATGCATGAGACGGTCGATGCTCCTATTTTAAACATCAACACTTACTTCACATTTCATTATATCTATGCAAAATTTATGTTCTTTCAAAAAATTAAGTCCAATTACCCCGTCGTAATCGGACGTAATTCCGTGGGCTAAAAAATCGTAAACTTGTACTTCAAAATTGGTTTTGATAATTCCTAAACATTCCAAATGTCCAATGTCGTAAGTTTCAACTACTATAATTCCATTGGAGGTTTCTATATCTTGTTCTCCTTTACTGCTTTTGAGTTCGTAGCCAGAAAAATATAAAACATTGCTGTCAATTGTAGTGTGTGTCGCTGCTGTGTCAAGGGCTAATCGAAATGTAAATTTTCCTTCAATAGTTGCATTTACAATGATAACATCTTCTTCTGTAGCAAGGTCAAACTGAAATTTTTTCATAGCCTTTTCAGTATTCCTATTTTACGATGTTGTTTCAGATCTCCTGCAAAAGCAATAGTAACAGTGGAATAGTTTGCAGTTTTGTCTCTACCTATGTAGCAGACTTCTTTTTTATCTTTGCTGTGGAACAAAACAATACCTCCTAAAACAGATGTGTTTTTCATCTGGGGGTTGCCCAAAAGTACCCACTCATTGGGGTACAGCTTTTTGAGTTCGTCAAAACCTATAAATGAATTTTCCATGAATCAGAATATTTATTTGTAAAATAGCAAAAATTGCTGATGTGGGAAAAAAATTTACGATTACGATTTGAATTCGCTAGACTTAAAAAATTAATATTAAGTTATTTCCTGAGGTTAATTCAAATATCATTTCATATTGTATACATCTTTAAATTTAATCATTTGCCAAATTCTTGTCTCATTTTCATTTGGAAAACCACATTCAGCTGCAAATCCATCAGCTTCTTTAAAAGTTCCAAATATTCTATCCCACCAAGTAATATCTCCAAAATTGTATTTATGAACGCCAATTTGATGATGAATCGAATGATGTTCAGGTCTTTGAATAAAATAACCTAGCCATTTTGGAGTAGAAATATTTGAATGATAAAAATATTCACCAGTTGCACCAAAAAAAGATGTCCATGCAGCCGATTCTGATGTAGCACCAAGTATGAAAAACAAAAATAAACCCGTTATAACTGAATCTGCAATTATTTCAATTGGGTGTTTATAAAAAGAAGTCAATAGCTCAATTCTTTTGGGACTATGGTGTATTTGGTGAAAAATGACCCAAAAGCCATTTGCATGTCTTAAACGATGCCACCAATAAAATACGAATGTTCCAAAAAACCAATATGTTAAACCTTCTGTTAGTGAATTATGCCAACTCCCGATGTTAATTAGAGAATATTCTCTGAAATATTTATTCCATGTGATGCCGCCCAGCCCAATAAAACTAATTTGAAGTATGTTAATTATTATTGATCGTAAGTACCATCCCTTAGTTTCAGGTTGCTGTCTTCCAGGAAATCTTCGCTCAAGTATAAAGAAAATAAGAGTTACCAAAATAATTGAAAGTGCTTGAATTCCTTGTGTAGTAAATGGTATTTTTATATCCATAAATTATAGTCTCTAATATTTACTTGTTAAGTTATAAATAAAATATTTAATCTTGTAGATACTTTTAAAATCTACTTTGTTAAAAATTTCTTTATTTTAGTAGATTAAATATTATTGAACAATCTCACTTATTTTTTAGAGAAAAACATCTATTTTTTGTAACATATTTAATATCAAATTATTTAAACAAATTTCTCCCTTCACACCCTAAAACCAAAATCAACTATTTCTCTTTCAAAAATTCTGTTTAGCTTTGCAATTCTTATGTGCAAAAAAATAAAAATTAATTTTTCGGTGTTAATGCTGCTTTGTGTACTGCTGACAGGCCTTGTGGGCAAGTCGTACGCTTCTGCATACCACCATAATGCACCTAAGTCTATTGCAACAGACGATACAGAGCACCATGCCAAAGTAGATATTTACCAACTTTCGGTAGAGGCCATAGTGCCATTGCTACATTTAGAAATAACCCAATATTACTGTGTTCTCTTTGCTGTACCCTGCGTGTCGCAACCAGTGGTAATGCCTACAGTGCAGCCGCTCACAAGAGTTCAAGAGCAGTATTTTAAAACACTTTTCCAAGACATTATTTCGCCCAATGCCCCCTAAGCAAGGCTGTTGTCTATACCCATTGCCCTGCTAGATTTAGTAGGTTTTTACAATTCAATTATTTCACTAAATATTTATTACAATGCAAAATAAAACAGGTGTAATTGTACTTACATCCATTTTCGTGGCTTTATGTATTTTCAAGCTATCGTTTACCTTCGTTGCTAGGCAAGAAGCCAACAAGGCAACCGCCTATGCCACCGACGAAAAGGGGCAAATAAACCTAAGCAAAAAACAAGAATACCTTGACAAAATCTACGATAGCACAGTGTACAACTTTGCAGGATTGAAATACACCTACAAAGAAGTAAAAGAAACAGAACTATCGCTAGGTCTAGATTTGCAAGGCGGTATGCACGTAACGCTAGAAATTTCTCCTGTAGAAATATTGACCGCACTAGCTGGCACTAATAAAGACAATGCTAATTTTCAACAAGCCTTGAAAGATGCGGCAGTGAAAGCCAAAGACAGCCAAAAAAGCTATACGGCTTTATTCTTGGAATCTTACAAAGAGGTTGCAGGTACAGAAAAGTTAAGTGTGGTATTTTCTAATGCTCAAAATAGAAACAGAGGCATAGATGCTCGTTCTAAAGATTCAGACATTGAGAAAATAATTAATACTGAAGTAGATGATGCAGTAGTTCGTGCGGAGCAAATCATCAGAAATCGTATTGACAAATTTGGTGCGGTACAACCAAATATTCAAATTTTGAAAAACTCTAGCCGTATTCAAGTAGAACTGCCAGGTGTTGAAAACCCACAACGTGTGAGAAACCTATTGCAAGGTGCAGCCAAATTGGAGTTTGTAGAAGTGTATAGTTTGTTTGAAATCAGCAATTCACTTACGGCAATAAACAATTACTTGCTTACGGTAGAGAAACCAGCAAAAGCCAATGGCAAAGCACCACTAGATGCCGATGCTGCTGCCAAAATGTTGTCGGGCGATTCTTCAAGCGTTGCTAAAGCAGATACTACCGCTCAAGCTGGAGACTCTGTAAATGCTGCTGTTGCTGCTGCTGACTCTAGCAAAATCAAAGCCGATACTTCTGCCCCTAAAGCATCATCGTTTTTTACGTTGCTTAAAAGCAATGGCTATTCGCTAAGCTACATGGAAAAAGACACTGCCAAAATCAACAGAATATTGGCAATGGACAAAGTGAAATCACTACTTCCTAGCAATGTCAAATTTATATGGTCGCAACGTTCTGATAAAGAAAAACTAGACAAAGCACCAATAGAATTGTTGCCTTTGATGAAGCCAAGAGGCGGTATATCACTAGGTGGCGATGTAATAAGCGATGCAAGAGCCGATGTGTCGCAAGATGGCAAAACGTTTGAAGTATCAATGCAAATGAATGCTCAAGGTGCTAAAAAATGGAAAAAAATGACTGCTGCTGCAGCATCGAACCCACAAAACAAAAGACGCATCGCCATTATTCTTGATAACTATGCAGTGTCTGCCCCTACGGTACAAAACGAAATACCTAATGGCAGCTCATCTATCACTGGCAATTTCACTTTTGAAGAAGCAAAAGATTTGGCAAGTAAACTGAAAGCAGGTAAAATGCCAGCCCCAGTAAGAATCGTGGAAGAAGCCGTAGTAGGGCCATCGTTGGGCAAGGAAGCCATCAACAAAGGGCTACTTTCTATCTTGGCTAGTTTTATATTTGTAGTCATCTTCATGTTGGCCATATATAATGGTGCAGGTTGGGTAGCCGACATCGCCGTTATTTGCAACTTTGTGCTTCTGCTGGGTGTATTAGCCTCGCTAGGTGCGGCACTTACGCTGCCAGGTATTGCTGGTATCGTGCTTACACTTGGTATGGCTGTCGATGCAAACGTGCTAATTAATGAAAGGGTAAAAGAAGAATTGGCTCTCGGTCGTCCTATTCGTGAAGCTATTGCAAATGGGTATAAAAATGCGTTCTCGGCAATCTTTGACTCTAACGTTACCACCATGATTGCAGGTGTGGTATTGCTTATCTTTGGTTCAGGTCTTATTTATGGCTTTGCTGTAACGTTGATTATTGGTATCATCAGTTCATTCTACACTGCATTGGCGGTAACTAGGGTAATATTTGAATCTTCACTGGCAAAAAATAAAAACATTAGTTTTTCCAATTCATTTACCAAAACATTGCTTCGCTCTACCAACATAGATTTCATAGGCAAAAGAAAATACTATTATGCTTTCTCTGCCATTGTCATCATCGCTGGTATAGTATCGCTAAGCATGAAAGGTTTTAACTATGGTGTAGATTTTAAAGGAGGTCGTTCGTATGTGGTAAAATTTGACCAACCTGTTACTGCCGACGAAATACGCAGCAACTTGGCCGCTCCATTTACATCTGCACCCGAAGTAAAAACTTATGGGTCGGAAGATAAATTCAAAATCACAACGGCCTACATGGTAGATGACGATTCGGAAGCAGCAACAGTGAATGTAGAATCGAAACTGGCAGAAGGCTTAGCCAAATTTACAGGCAACAATTCAGAAGTATTGAGTACTTCTAAGGTTGGGCCTACTATTGCCAACGATATCAAAACCTCGGCAATGTGGGCGGTGTTGGTAGCGGTAATCTGTATGTTTATTTACATTTTGATTCGATTCAAGAAAGTAGGATTTGCATTGGGAGCCGTTATTTCACTAGCACATGACGTGTTTTTTGTCATTGCCTTGTTTACATTATTGCAAGATGTTGTTCCTTTCTCTTTAGAAATAGACCAAGCATTTATAGCTGCAATTCTTACCGTTATTGGTTACTCCATCAATGACTCAGTGGTAGTGTTTGACAGGGTTAGAGAGTACCTAGACAATAATGTGGAAGGCAAAGATGCCGGCACCATCATCAACCAAGCGTTGAACGATACCCTAAGCCGTACCCTTATTACGGGTATGACTACTATCTTCGGTATCTTTATTTTATTCTTGTTTGGTGGCGAGGCATTGAAAACCTTCTCTTTCGCCATGCTTACTGGGGTAATTATAGGAACGTATTCTTCTATCTGTATCGGTACCCCTATTGTACTTGACTTAGGTGGAAAAAGCTTGAACAAAAAACCTGAGCCTATTACCCCTGAAATATCAGGTAAAAAGGTAGCTACGGTTTAATTTATTTTATTGCCATAACGACAAAGGACACTTCGAGTGTCCTTTGTCGTTTACAGTGATTTTTTTGCTGAAGTATGTTTAACTTTAGGTTTAATTATAATTCAAATTGAATACGATATATCTTATTTTAGGTGGCAACCTAGGCGATAGAAAAACCAATATAGACAAGGCTTTGCGGCTTATTGAGGTTTCATTAGGCCATCTTTTAAAAGTATCCAAATATTACCAAACCGCAGCCTGGGGCAATACCCAGCAGCCCGATTTTTTAAACTTGGCTTGTGTAGTTGCTACCGATAAAAATGTAGAAGAATGTTTAAAAATAATATTAGCGATAGAGCAACAACTAGGGCGTGTACGCCTAGAAAAATGGGGTGCGAGGTTGATAGATATTGATATTTTGTATTTTAATAATGATATCATTGCCACCGAAAACCTCACTGTACCTCATCCAGAAATAGCCAATAGAAAATTTGTATTGGTACCCCTTTGCGATATAGCCCCAGAGTTTGTACATCCACAATTGCAATTGGCCAATCGGCAACTTTTAGATGGGTTAAAAGATTCGTTGGAGGTTTTGGAATATATGATGCGAAGAGATTAGAATGGATTAGTAGCTAATTTTAAAATCCTTTCATCAAATTTTAAGGTTTGTTTGGGCAAGTTTACATTCCAAACAACCGAAAGTGTTATTTCACTTCAATTCTTATGTTATGTGCCACTATAAACAACACCCAAACAAAAATGAAAACAAAAAAATATTTAATTATTATTCTGACTGGATTTTTATTCTTTTGGGGTTGCGAAGAATTTTTTAGACGAAAAATTGGCGGCTTTGCGGGTAGTTATCCCTTTGTAGAATATTGGGACATCAAAGCAAGTGAACAGGAAATTATTGATGCAATAAAAGAACTAAATAAAACTAACCTTAATTTCCGACCACCAAATAACGTGGAATTCATTTCCACTCGTGACACAAGTAATGAACAAGATTATTGGTTATACATAGACCTATATTATCCAGACACAAAGGAAATTGTTCACACGTGGACAAGACCCGACTTTGATCCATCAGTTACAACATTTGCATTTGTAAGTTTGAGTAGTTTGAACAATCCGACAGAGCATCGTTTAATAAATAGCGATTTTTGGTATATCGCAAACAAGAGACAAATCAATAAATTTAAGCGAACTTTTGTGGACAAAATACAAGAACAAATTGACAAGAAAAGAAAAAGCGGCACACGGGGTTGGCAAAATGGGGGCAGATGTACTAACCTGAACATTTGTACTTCTATCAACATTAGTGGTTTATTGAACATTCGTACTTCTAATCCCCCACTTCGCCAAGCCCCAGCTCGAAAAATGAAACTACTAACAATCTTGGATATGTAGGAATGGATATTAGCAACAGATTTTTTGCATTATTAGCAATAAAAAAACGTCTATGGAATTTCTTCAACAGACGTTTTTTGGGGGATTAGTTTGTAGTTATTTCAAAAATACTTCTTTCGAATATACCTGACCATCAACAATAGCCTTCACTACATAAATTGCTGCACTTGCATTGTCTAATTTTATTTCCACATTGCCCGAGCGAGCATCTACTGCGGCGGCTTTGTAAACATCTTGCCCCAGTATATTGGTTATTATCACATCTACCAATCCTGATTTACTTTTGTTTACAGTAAGGTTAATCGTGTTGTTGCCATTGCCAGTAATTTTAACAGAAGCAGTCGAATTAGCGTTATTGATATTGGTAATAACTGAAGGTTTAAAATTAATTATGAACCTATCTGCTGCATCGCCTTTGTTTGCGGTGAAAGTGTAGGTATCTTTCACCAGTAAATTTTGAGACAATTTGGTCTGTTTGTCATATAGATTCACTGCTGAGTAATCTTCCATATTTCCCAATTCAGAGATGGCAATGGTATATTCGCCTGATATAGGTGTTACTACTCCCAATTGTACTTCGGTAGTATCAGCAATCTCTGGCAAAGAGTTAATATTATACTTTAATTTTTCAGACACGCTATATACTGTGGGTATGGCTGCGTTGTCTCCAGTATTGTACATATCATATCCATTGTCAAACTTTGTAGTTGCCGCACTACCAAACCTAATATTGGTTTCATCTTTCCCTATCACATTAGATACAGACAATTTAAAACTTTGTGCTGTAGGCCGGGCTTCTCTATAGAACGATGGTACGGAAGGATATCCAGTAAAATCAGGAACACCCACTCTAGCAGCATTTCCAATGGTAACACTTCCATTACCAGCAGGTAATACTTGCACCCAAAAAGCTTGCATGGCTGGAATAAATGGAGAACCACCATTGTTTTTAGCCTCAGGGAACATGCCAACCGCAGGCATATAATCTGCATTTTGATTCGTCGCTGCATTGTAGTATGTGATTCCATTTTCCAAATTTGTTTTGGTAACAGAAGCTGACCTCCAATCAATATAAGATGGGAAAGGGTTAGAAACCAACTGCCAACCATTGCCCCAAGCTTGACCGCCATTGGTATAGGAAAGAGAACCTGTGGTATAGGAAACCGCTGAACCGTGAGTGTAAGTACCAGTAATATCAAGAGGCAGTGCCGACGGAAATTTAATTGCATAACCTGTCATCAATGAACCTGGACCGCCTGTAAATCTAGGTCCAGCAAGAGATGTGGTCAATGGCAACGAAAGTGGTGGTGCCAATAATTTTTTCCATCTGGCTTGTATATAAATGTTTCCGTCGCTTTCGTTGTATCCAAAGAAGTTTGAAGCCGATAACGTAATATTATCATTAAAATCATTGAATGTAGCCCCACCCAATGGTGAACCTACATAATGCCAACCAGTGGATATTTCTGATGCGTTTCTTAATACAGTCATATTTCCCGTTACTGACCCCGAACCAGATTTATCTATATTTCCCGTTGTTAGATTAACTGTAAGTTTTCCTGAAGAATTTAGTGCGCCAGAGGTAAGGGTTAATACTCCTGATACAGTAAGGTTAGAATTTAAGACAACACCGCCTGAATTATTTATCGTCAAATTTTTAACAGTCCCCATATTTAATGCCGTCTGAGCAGATGAACCTAGATAGGAAACTGTACCGCCATTGTCTGTAAAAGTTCCGTTGTTTGTAAAATTACCATATATATTTAACCCAATACCACTTAGCAAGGTAAGTGTTGCACCGCTATTGATATTAATATTGTTAGCATTTGCAGTAGCAGTAATTTGCGGTTGAAATGTAGTACCCGATTGAATAATAGTATTGGTAGTACTTATGGGAACGCCACCGCACCAGTTGGCTGCTGTATTCCAGTTGCTGCTCGTGCTACCCACCCATGTACCATTTTGAAGTATTGATATTTTTAAACTACTGGTGGTATTTTTACATCCGCTGTTGATAGCATCTCTCCTATACCAAGTTGAGTCTGTAAGAACCCCAGGTGCATAATTTTGAGCAGTCGCCGATGGTATATTGGTAAATCCTGTAGAAGCGGAAGTAGTACTCACCAGCCATTGATAGGTAAAGCCGCCCGAACCTCCTGTAGGCACACTACCATTTAGTGCTGCTGGTGTACCAGAACCACAAATGCTTTGTGCACTGGATATGGTATTGTTAGCAATGGTGGTAGCACTTACCGATACTACTACTGGAACTGTTGTAGCTGTACATCCAGTAGCTGTAATTCTAGCAACAACGTTATAAGTACCAGCATTGGCAGCAACAGCACTTGCTATGGAAGGATTTTGGCTAGTAGAAGTAAAGCTATTTGGACCAGTCCAAGAATAAGATGCACCTGAAATTGTTTTGGCTGTTAAATAAATGGGTGAAGCTGTACAAACTGGAGAATTAGAGCCTGTGGCAGAATTAACATTCAACGATGTGATTTCTGCGGCTGAAAGTTCTTTATTATAAATCGCAATATCGTCTAATGAGCCATTGAAGTACAAACTTGTAGGCTGACTAGTCCACGTATTTAAATTGTCGTATCCTATTTTCCAATATCCTGAATAATTTTGGGAGGTGGTAATACTGGCATTGGAAGCTGCCAAGACACCATCAATATACAACTTCATACCATTGGTGGATGATAAAGAAGCAATGACATGATGCCAATTGCCATCTCTTAAGGTAGTAGGGCTAGATATGGTCTGTACAGATCCAGGATACACACCAAAGATAATATTTCCTGCATTAGACATATAGATATGCTTATCGTAGCTACCACTTAAACCCGTTTGCACATCTCCGAAACCAATTAATTTGCCCCCTGTAGTTGTCGATGTTTTAAACCATAAACTTATAGCAAAATTCGTTGGGGTAGTCAATTGGGTAGTGGTACTAATGTATTGGTTAGTACCATTAAAACTATAAGCACTACCTGCAGTTAAAAATCTGTCGGTTACTAATGCAGGGGCATTTTGCAATGTTCCATTGTTATTACTGCCTCCAAAATCATTCGCATTTCCAGAAAAAACATAATTTGCTGTTAAGCCAGATGAAGGTATGTTTGACATATCTGGATTTAATGCTGTATTGATAGAAGCACTAGTATATATTGGGTCAGAGATACAACCACTAGCCGCTGTTACAGTCAATGTATAAGTACCCACATTGGCATTGCTCATGTTTGCTATGGTAGGATTTTGAAGTGTACTCGCAAATGAGTTAGGCCCTGTCCAGCTATAAGATGCCCCACTAAGCGATGTTGCAGATATATTCAACGTACCTCCTGTACACACTGCGGGCGAACTTGCCCCTGTGGGATTGGAGTATGTAGTAGTTACTTCTGCTGCCGACAACTCTCTATTGTATATTAATATATCGTCTAATTTTCCTTGAAAATACCTGCTGGTAGGCTGACTTGTCCAACCATCCAAATTGTCATAACCTATTCTCCAATAACCAGTAAAATTTTGTGGCGTAGTAATGGCAGCATTGCTTTGAACTAATATTCCATCAATATACAACTTCATGCCATTGGTAGATGATAAACTGGCTGTTGCCAAATGCCATACTCCATCATTGTAAGAGGTAGTGGAGGCTATTGTTTGAACACTTCCAGAATACACTCCAAATACAATTGTACCAGCATTAGTCATATAAATATGCCTATCATAATTACCACTTACTCCTGTTTGGCCACTTCCAAATCCTATCAATTTGCCACCCGAGGTAGTTGTGGTATTGAACCATACACTTGCAGTAAAATTAGTGGGGTTATTGAATTGTGTGGCGGTAGAGACAAATTGCGAAGTACCATTGAAAGAATATGCGGTGTTGGTTTGCCCAAATCTGTCGGTAGTTGCTGTAGGTGCAGCTTGAAGCGTACCATTATTGCCGCTGCCACTAACATCTAAAGCATTTCCTGAGAAACTATATTGCCCTATTAGTCCGCTAGAAGGTATTTGAGAAATGTTAGGATTAAGAGCACTGTTAATAGAACCAAGTGTGCTTGCTGTAGCAGTAGTAGGGCATCCAGTCAATGAAGCTGTAACTGTGTAAATACCTGTTTTAGCAACACTCATACTAGATACTGTAGGATTTTGAAGTGCACTTGTAAATGAATTTGGCCCCGACCAACTATAGGTAACGCCTGATAAAGTAGAGGCAAATAGACCCAAAGTACCGCCTTGGCATACACCAGGAGAGGTAGCACCATTAGGATTGGTATAGATGCTAGATACTTCTGATGCACTTAACTCTCTACTATAGATTGATATATCATCTAATGAACCTTGAAAAAAAGTACTAGTAGGTAAAGATGGCCAACCTCCTAAATTATCCTGACCTATTCTCCAATATCCGGTGTAAGCCGACCCAGTGGTTACAGAGGCGTTGCTCGCTACTAAAGCACCATCGACATACAATTTCATTCCTGCGGTGGAAAGCGATGCTGTTGCCATGTGCCAACTACCATCGTTATAAGCACTTGGAGAGGAAATGGTTTGGGCACTGCCAGGATATACACCAAAAATCAAAGTACCAGTATTGGTCATGTACAAATGTCTATCATAGTTACTACTGTTACCTGTTTGGTTGTTGCCATAACCTATTAATTTTCCACCAGAAGTTGTTGTAGTATTAAACCAAATACTAAAACTAAAGGTGTTGATAGCAGCAGACGAAGTAGTGGTAGAAACATATTGATTACTACCATTGAAAGTATAGGCACTATTGGCTTGTGTTATTCTATCACTTGAAGGTGTGGGTGTGTTTTGAAGTGTTCCATTATTACCATTGCCACTATTGTCATTGGCATTTCCCGAAAAATTGTACCTCGCAATGAGATTATTCGTTGGTATTTGCGAAAAAGACATGGTCATGCTTGTATTGGTAGCAGTTGCCGATGCAGTGCAATTATTCCCATCTGTAACTGTATGGGTATATGTACCTGCCATGGCTGCAGTTGCTGCATTATTAGAAACCGTATTCGATACATTAGTAGTACTCGAGGATGGTGCACTTGACCATCCATAACCATTAGGCCCTGTAAAAGTTGAAATGTAAGAGCCAGTACCTCCACTTCTAGTACCAGTCAATGTTATAGTACCTCCTACACAATATACAGAGGGAACACTTGCGGTTACCACAGGCAATGCAGTATTGGTAACTACCAAAGCAGCATTGGACGATGTAGTAGATGAAGGGCAGGTACTGCTTACAACACAATTGTAATTTGCAGCAGCATCGCCAACCGCTACCGAGGGTATGGTATAGGTAGCACTAGTGGCACCTACAATATTAGCAGCACCTTTTTTCCATTGATAAGAAAGACCTACACCAGTAGCTATGACATTAAACGTAGCGGTGTTGCCTACACATACCGTTTGGCTAGCAGAGGGCTGGATACTAATCGCTGGTGCTGCACCTACAGTGTATGAAATAATATTGCTAAATTGTGTACATCCTGATATTGTTGCATTTCTTTTATAAAATATTGTTGTTCCTAAGTTATTAGGGGGGTCGAAATTTTGTGTAATAGTGCCAACATTGCTATATGTGCCATCAATAGTTGGGCTAGACTGCCATACATATGTTGCACCAGTAATAGCTGAACCATTAATAATAGGGGTAGTATTTGTACCTGTACAAAAATCAACAGTTCCTGAAGCAGTAATGGTATTTGCAGTGGGGAAATTACAAAGATTATTTCCATTACAAGGGCCAGTAGTACAGTCATTAGAGTTACCAAAAAAAGTTCCCGCTCCAGTGATGGTACCACTACCAGTGGTATTTAATGTGCCGTTTCCTACCAAAACAGAGTTATTGCCCCCAGTAAAATTTCCATTTACAGTAACAGTTCCATTTACTACCACTTTATCGCTATTGTTGCTATTATTAAAGCCACCATTTACAATGAGAGTAGCACCAGTACCTAGTAAAAAAGTACAGTTATTTTGTAAATCTAACACAATAGTAGTTGCGGGTGTTCCTGTAGCACCCACAGTAAGTACCGCTGGCGATAATATGTTTAGCGTACCACCATTATTTACTGTAATGTTATCATAATATGTACTGGAAGTAATATTTACCGTAACACCAGTGGTAACAGTCAATGATTGTGCTTTTATAAAAGCAACATTAAAAAAAACAGCTAATACAAAGGCAATACTACGCCAATGGAAAGGGCTGGTTTTTTTCGGTAACTGGTTAAATTGTTTCATTTGAGTTGAATTTTAATTTTTTTTACAACAACAGTAATTTATGCAATCGTTGCGGTTAAGTTGGTGAAAAGAGTTTGCAAAAATAAAGACACAAAGTTACTATTATAATATGTAAATGAAAACCTAATACCGTAGGCTTACTTACATTTTGAGTTGTTTTATAATTGCAGTTTGGATACGTTATGATATGATAAAAAGTGAATACTTTGGAATATATTATGACGAATACTGTTATTTTCCAGTTGAAATCAATTTAGGAATCCTTGTAGATATTGGTGTTAAAATTTTCATCTCAATGCTTCATACAATATTTCTACAGGGTGCATAGATTTTAGCCCAGTTCCATCTTTTATTTGATGGCGACAACTGGTACCCGGGGCAGCAATGATACAGTCATTTGCTGCATTGCGTACCGCAGGAAACAATACCAATTCACCCACCTTGAGCGATATGTCGTAATGCTCTTTTTCATAGCCAAATGAACCAGCCATACCGCAACAACCTGAAGGTATCACCTGTACTTGATAGTTTTCTGGCAATGACAATATTTTTGTGGTATGGTCTAGCGACGACAATGCCTTTTGATGGCAATGCCCATGTAGCTTTATAGATTGAGTAACTGTGGTAAAAGCATCTTTGCCGATGTTGCCTTTGTCAATTTCTCTTGAAATAAATTCATCTATCAATAATGCATTTTGGGCCAATGCTTTGGCGGCGACTCTATCTTTGTCGTCCACTAAAGAAGGGTATTCATCTCTAAAGCCAAGTATTGCTGATGGCTCTATGCCAAGTAAAGGAGATTGTTCTGTAACAATATTTTTAAGTAACTGTACATTTTTAATGGCAATTTTCTTGGCCTCACGAATCAATCCCTTTGACAAATAAGTACGTGCACTTTCCAAATGGGTGGGTACTACCACTTCATAGCCCAAAGCAGTAAGTAACTTTACGGCTTTAATGCCCAAATCTGCTTCATTAAAATTAGTATATTCATCGGCAAACAAATACACTTTCCCCTTGGCTGTTCCATTTTTTGGTTTTAACAAATCATTATTTTTCTTTGCCCAATTTCTAAACGTGGTGATGGACATCAATGGCAAGGGGCGTTCTTGTGCTATTCCTAAAATAGCTTTCAAAATTCCGCCAGTAAATTTATTGCTCATGACCAAATTTGCCAACCTTGGCCAATTCGAATTTATTTCATTTGCTCGAGAGAAATTGGCAATCATCCATGACCTAAAGGGTACTCCATTGGCATCGTAATACTGTTGCAAAAATTCGGCTTTCATTTTTGCAACATCTACATTCGAGGGGCATTCGCTTTTACAGCCTTTGCAAGAAAGACACAAGTCCATCACCTCTTTTATTTCTTCGTGGTTGAATTTGTTTACTTTATCAGACCTGGTAAGAAATTCCCTTAAAATATTGGCTCTAGCTCTTGTAGTATCCTTTTCACTTTTTGTCGCCATGTAGCTGGGACACATGGTGCCACCTATAACGGACGATTTGCGGCAGTCGCCACTGCCATTGCACTGCTCGGCCAACCGTAGTATTCCTTGGGTGTCGGAGAAATCCATCACCGTATCAAACTGCCTTGTTTCTTGCCCACTTTCGTACCTCAAAAATTCATTCATCTTTGGTGTGTGCACTATTTTATTGGGATTAAAAATATTTTGAGGATCCCATAATTGTTTTAAGTCGCAGCAGAGTTGGTAGTTTTTCTCGCCAATCATTTTTTTGATAAACTCTCCCCGCACCCTGCCGTCGCCGTGCTCGCCACTAAGTGAGCCTTGGTATTTCTTCACCAAGGTTGCTACTTCATCGGTAATGGTGTAAAACAAATCTCTGTCTTTGGGAATTTTTAAATCCAAAATAGGGCGTAAGTGAATTTCCCCATCGCCAATGTGAGCATAGAACACGCTACGCATTCCGTATTTGTCAAGTATCGCCTGAAACTCGTCAAGGTAGGCAGGTTGGTCTTCCACAGCTACGGCAGTATCTTCTATACAAGCCACGGCTTTGGCATCGCCTGGCACATTGGCCAAGAGACCAAGTCCTGCTTTACGCAACGCCCATACTTTATTGATATCTGCCCCATACAACACTGGGAAATAATAACCATAACCACTTGCTCGCATTTCTGCTTCCATCTGTGGCACAATCGCATCAATCTCTTCACGGGTATCTCGGGCAAATTCTACAATAAGCAATGCCCCGGGATCGCCCTGTACGAAAAATCTATTTTTCAAATGTTCAGCACTGGACTTGGTACATTGAAGAATGATATCATCCATCAATTCTATTGCACCGGGATGATATTTCAACCCTATCAAATTGGCATGAGCAGCTTCGTTGATGGTATTCAGGTGTACGGCTACCACTGCCTTGTGCTTTGGCGGGGCAGATACTAGGTTTAATTTTATTTCTGTAGTAAAGGCTAGCGTACCGCCTGAACCTGTCAGTAATTTGCAAAAATTAAATGCTTCTTTGCCTTGAGTAAATGGTTCGGTTTCTAGCAACACATCTATGGGGTAACCAGTATTTCTGCGTCGTATAGATGGTTTGGGAAACTGTCTTCTTATTTCTGCTGCACGTTCACTATCAGATAGCATTGTCCGCATGCCTTGATATATCTGCCCTTCGAGCGTATTTAGTTTGCACTTTGCCTCAAATTCATCTAGTGAAAGATTTTTGAACGTTACTTCATTGCCATCGGCCAATATTGTTTTTAACTCCAATACATGATCTCGGGTAGTGCCGTAAATAATAGAGTGCGACCCACAGGAATTGTTACCTACCATCCCTCCTATCATACAACGGTTAGAGGTCGAGGTTTCAGGCCCAAAAAAAAGATGGTATTGCTCTAAATGTTTGTTCAATTCGTCCAACACCACACCTGGCTGTACACGCACCCATTTTTCGGCGACATTTACCTCCAATATTTTTGTCCAATGGTACGATACGTCAACGATAATGCCCTTGCCTACTACTTGCCCAGCCAGCGAAGTGCCTGCGGTACGGGGTATAAGCGAGGTATTGTTTTTTGCTGCAAATGCAATGAGCTTTTTTACATCATCAATATCTTTAGGGCGACTTACTGCTTGGGGCATTTCTCTATACACCGACGCATCGGTAGCGTAGAGCGTACGCATGGTATGGTCGGTAAACAAATCGCCTTTAATATCTTTCTTTAACTCTTCTAAATTCGCAAACATAGGTTGGCAATATTATATTGGTAAAACTGTAGGCTGGAAGATTGTAAATTTACCGTGTTTTGATTTTAATAACTAGAAAAAATTAAGTAGTGCCGGGTAAAATGGGAATGTATAAAATGCAATTATTAAAAAATAAACGCAGTATAAATGAATGCAACTTACAATTGGCAATTAGTAATCAAAGGCAGCAGCTTATATTAAATTTTCTTCTTTTTGCCAGCTATTTTTTTTGCAGTTTTGGATACCTTTATTTCTTCTAGCTCTAATTGGTTTTCTATCTGTTCTATGGTCGGCAACTGGCTTTGGAAGTTTTTTGGCAGTGCATGTGTTAGCTTGTACTCGCTAATGCCAATAGGCTTTTTAATGTCTCGCAAAGAATACTCGGCTTCTATTTTGTCTTTGTGTTTACATAGTATAAGGCCTATGCTGGGGTTGTCATTAGGGTGTTTTAGCTGAGTATCTATAGCCGACAAATAAAAGTTGAGTTTGCCTGCATATTCAGGTTTAAATTTTCCTGCTTTTAGCTCTATCACTATATAGCTGCGTAAATGTAAGTGATAAAAGAGCAAATCAATATGGTATTCATTATCGCTTACTACTACTTGGTATTGCCGACCAACAAAAGCAAAGCCTTTGCCCAATTCGATTAAGAATTTAGTGATATGATTCACCATAGCATTTTCAATATCTAATTCTAAGGCATCATTCCCCAATCCCAAAAAATCAAAATTGTAGGGATTCTTAAGCGTTTCAATAGCCAATGCAGATTGTAACTCTGGCAAAGTGTTTTTAAAATTTGTTACTGCCTTGCCTTTAGAGTGGTAATAATAATTAAGAATTTGAAATTCTAATTGCTCCCTATTCCAACCATTTTGCAGGGTTGCATGGCAGTAAAATAGAGCTTCTTGAGTATTCTTAGTTTTAGAAATAATGAGCCTATTATGCCCCCATGGAATTTGTGCCACAGCCTGTGGCACAAATTCGTTTTCTGCACTGTAAAATAAAAACCACTGCCTAATGGCGTATAGATTTCTGCGAGAGAAGCCGCTCATATCGGGGAAACTTAATTTTAAATCAAGTGCCAATTGATTTAAAACTGCATCGCCCCAATTGGCTTCATTTTGCTTCTGAACAATGTCTTTACCCAGCTCCCAATAAAGCTCCATAAGCTGTGTATTGATGCTTACCGCAGCTTTAAACTGGGCTAATTTAATCTTCTGTTTTAGTTGTTTAAGCCACGCTTTATATGTTTTACCTACTATCATAATTACAAATTAACATTTTTTTCTATTTGTGCCACAGCGTGTGGCACAAATAGGATGCCTTATATTATTGTATTCTAGTTTTTTACATTGATTATTTTTCCATCTAGTTTTAAAAGTTCTAATTCTGAAATCTTCGCTTTGTACCTAGCATTCTCATAACGGTTCTGGGCTGCAATGTAAGAACGCTGGGCTTCTTGCAACTCAAAGGCACTAATAATTCCTAAATTAAATCTATCAATAGCAAGGGCAGATACCTGTTGGGCAATACTCATATTTTCATTTTCTAAAGTGAAAATATCAAGATTGGTGCTGTAAATCTTGTAGTACTGCAACAGCTTGGCTTCACTTTCTAATTTTGTTTTTTTATAAACAATCTCGCTATTGATAGACGTAATTTTAGAAACCTGATAACTGGTGCGGCTACTAAGGCCATCAAACAAATTCCAAGAGGCCACTACACCGTAGGTAAAACCTGATGTTTGATTAAACAATACTTGACCTATCTGGGTTTGTGATTTTACATAATTATACCCTGCCGTAAGCCCTATGGTAGGGTAGAATTGCGAACGTGTACTTTTCAAATCCAGGTTATTCATCAATCTATAATTGTCGGCCAAGTTCACCGCATTGTTTAATGCCAGGTTTACACCTTCTTTATTCATTCGCTGCCCAATAACTACAGAATCTACCACATCAAACTCTTCTTCTGTTTTTTTTGAAAGCAAAGTATTCAATTCTACTTTCGCATTTTCTAAAAGCGTTTTTTGTGTGTAGTAGTTTGCCTTGTAATTATTCAATTCTACTTGCGAAAACATGAGATCATATTTAGAGGCTGTACCTATGCTGAGTCTTGTATTTACCAAGCCTACAATCTTTTCATACATTTGAATATTTTGCTCTAGTGCAATCAATAATTTTTTTTGAAGTACTATTTGATAATATGTTTTTTGAATATCCAGAATGGTTTGTTGAATACTTTCTTTCAAATTAATTTTTTGAATTTCATTCATAGTTCGCAATCTATCATAAGACACAAACATATTGAACCCATCGAACACTGTCCAGTTCACCACAGCCGAGGCATTTAAGGCATTTGCTTTAGCACCTTTTGCTGTTCTTTCTGTGCCATTAAAAAATTTCAAAGTACTGTTGCTATTGGTATAGGTTTGGGATAAGGAAGTATTGAGTCTAGGCAAAAAGCCAGCATTGCCATAGGTAAAATTCTTTTGAGAAATATCTGTATTATTCTTTGAAATCAATATATCATAATTTGCCAAAAGACCAGTATTTACAGCCTCTTCCAACGTAATGGTGTGCTGACAAAATGAAATCTGTGCAGATAAGAATAGATAAACAATGATATAAAAAAAGGAATATAATATTTTCATGAAGAATAAATAATGGCTTAGGTTTTAAACAAAATGCTTTGCTGTAGGCGTTGCTATAGCTGCAACCAATGATTTTTTTCTAGACATGTAGGAATAGATGGAAGGAATAACATATAAGGTTAAAAACCCTGAAAATAAGAGACCACCCACAACGGCAACACCCAGCGACTGCCTACTACCACCACCAGCACCTAGCGAAAGGGCAATAGGAAGTACGCCCAGTATGGTAGCCAAACTGGTCATCAATATGGGTCTTAGGCGACTCACTGCAGATATTTTTACGGCATCCATCGAGGTAAAACCTACCTCTTTCTTCTGATTGGCAAATTCTACAATCAAAATTCCATTTTTAGTTACCAATCCTATCAACATTATAATACCAATTTGACTAAAAATATTGAAGGTCATATTAAAGTACCACAGCGTAAGCATTGCACCAGCCATAGCCATAGGCACCGTGATGAGGATGATAATGGGGTCGGCAAAACTTTCAAACTGTGCCGCCAAAACTAGGTAAATAAGTACCAAGGCAAATACAAAAGCAAACAGCAAGCTAGACGAACTGTCTTGAAAATCTTTTGCCTGACCAGTAAGAGCGGTACTGAAGTTTTGCGACAACACCTTTTTCTTCACTTCGTCTAGTGCTTCTATACCGTCGCCTAGTGTGTAGCCCTTGTTCACATTGCCTTGTATAGTAGCAGAGGCATATCTATTGTATCTAAATCGAGAGGTAGGGTTGGCCTCTTCTTCAAAACTTACCACATTGTCTAGCTGAATCAATTGACCATGATTGTTGCGTACAAAAACATTGGTCAAATCTTGTGGATCATCTCTATTGGCACGGTTTACCTGACCTATAATTTGGTATTGTTTTCCATTTCTTATAAAATACCCAAACCGCTGCCCACTAAATGCGAGTTGCAAGGTACGTGCAATATTCTCTACCGAAACGCCCAGCAACGATGCTTTTTCTCGGTTTATTTTTAGCCTCAATTCGGGCTTGTTAAATTTCAAATCAGAATCTACAAAAGTAAGCACGGGACTTTTTCTAGCCTCTTCCAAAAATTTGGGCAATACAGATTTTAAAGAATCAAAATGTGGTGCTAGTATCACGTACTGCAAAGGAGGCCCACCCATGCGGCTACCTATAGTTGGGGGCTGTATCACGGTAGTTCTTATTCCCATCATTGATTTCATGTCTTTTGAAATCTTGTCGTAAATATCTTGTTGCGACCTAGCCCTGTTCGCAGGTTCTGTAATATAAATATTCTGCATGCCCGTATTTACAGCACCTGCACCACTAAAACCTGGTGCAGTAATGGATATGGTGGTAGTAACCTCTGGAATGGAATCTTTCACATATTGGGAAATTAAATCCATGTTCCGCTCCATGTATTCAAAGCTAGCACCCTCGGGGGCAGTGGTAGAAATTCTAATATTGGAGCGGTCTTCTAGCGGTGCAAGTTCTTTTTGTAAAATTTTTAAAAACAATGCAATCATTGCAAACGATGCCAATACAATGAACCACGAAGTCCACCGCATGGCCATAAAACTTTCTAAAGAATTTTTATAAGCATCTGTCAAACCCACAAAAAATGGTTCGGTTTTTCTATAAAACCAGTTCTTTTTTTCTGAATGTTTGAGCAGTTTGGAACTCATCATTGGGCTTAGGGTAAGTGCTACAAAAGCCGAAACCAGTACCGACCCAGCAATGACAATTCCAAATTCTCGAAACAACCTTCCAGTAAGACCTTGCAAAAATATTACAGGAAGAAACACTGCCGCCAAAGTAATGGTGGTAGATATTACGGCAAAGTAAATCTCATTTGCCCCTTCTTTAGAGGCTTCCAATGGGGTTTTACCTTCTTCAATTTTGCTATAAATATTTTCCAATACCACAATAGCATCATCACACACTAGGCCTATGGCAAGTACTATGGCCATAAGTGTAAGTACATTGATAGAAAAACCTGCCAAATACATGATAAAAAATGCCGAAATAATAGATACAGGTATTGCCACTACTGGGATGATGGTAGAACGCCAATCTCTAAGAAAAATAAAAATAATCAACACCACTAGACCAAAGGCTATGAGCAATGTTTCCTCTACTTCGGTAATCGCTTTCCTTACAAAAGCAGTAAAATCATATCCAATGTTCAGTTGTATGTCTTTAGGCAGCTCTTTTTTCAATGCTTCAAATCTCTTGTAAAACTCATCTGTTATTTCAATAGCATTTGCTCCTGGCTGTGGCTGTACTGCAACGCCCACCATGGGGACATTGAATCTTTTCAAGCCAGTTCGTGGATTTTCTGCCCCTAGTTCGGCATAGCCAACATCTGCAAGCCGCACAAATTTATTGTCGGTCTCTTTAATCAATAAATTATTAAAATCATTTGTATTTTCTAAAAGCCCCGATGTACGCACAGAAAGTTCAGTGTTGTCGCCTTCAATTCTGCCCGATGGCAATTCAACATTTTCTCTAGCCAAGGCACTTTGCACATCTTGAGGGGTTACATTGGCAGCAGCCATTTTCAGTGGGTCTAGCCATAGTCGCATGGCATATTTCTTCTCTCCAAATATCCTTACATTACTTACCCCTGGTATGGTTTGAACCTTTTCTTTAATAATATTTGAAGCTATATCACTTACCTCTAGTACATTTCTAGAATTACTAGAAACTGTCATGAAAACAAGTGCTTCGCCATTGGCATCCGATTTCTCTACTATAGGGTTGTCGATATCTTTAGGCAGTTGCCTCAAAGCCCTAGAAACACGGTCTCTTACATCGTTGGCGGCAGCCTCCAAATCCATTTCCAAATCAAACTCTACTCTTATTACACTGCTTTGCTCCTTGCTGGTAGAGGTTATTTGATTGATACCATCTATACCATTGAGCGACTGCTCTAGGGGTTCGGTAATTTGCGATTCTATCACATCGGCATTGGCCCCAGGGTAATTGGTAGTCACAGTAATTACTGGAGGATCCACAGCAGGGTATTCCCTCACACCCAAATAGAGAAACCCAACCACCCCAAAAACCACAATTAACAGAGAGAATACAACCGCTAAAACAGGGCGCCTAATGCTGATGGATGATAAACTCATATTTTAACTTTTTTGATTTTCACGGGTGCACTAGGTTTCAATTGCATTATTCCACTCGTGATTAGTGTATCGCCAACCCCTATTCCTTCTATCACTTGCACGTACTTTTCTTTTCTGATGCCCAGTTTTATTGGCGTTACCTCTGCTAGTCCATTTTTGTATAGATATACTTTGTGACCTCTCACATCGGGTATTACCGCCTCAGTAGGTACCATAATGGCTTCTTTATTTTTATCGAATGTAAGTGCAATGTCGGCAAATGCGCCAGGCAATAGTTGGTTCTCTTTGTTTGGGGCTGTAGCTTTTACTTGTATTGTGCGTGTACTAGGCTCTATTCTTGGGCTGATGGCATATATCTTACCTTCAAATTCTTTCACCATACCCTGCACATGAAATTTGATGGTATTGCCCACACGTACTTGACCCGAATATTTTTCTGGAATGTTAAATTCTAGCTTCACCTGACCTATGTCTTGCAGCATAACCAGCACATCGGCTTGATTAATGTAACTGCCTTCACTCAAATTTTCTAATCCAACAATACCAGTAAATGGAGCACGTATCTCTGTTTTGTTTATCTTAGCTTTTAATAACGCTATATCTGCGTCAGAACTACTGGTTTCATTAGTTGCAGCTTCCATCTCTACTTGACTTATACCTCCTTTTTCAAGTAGCGTTTGTTGGCGTTTTTCGGTATCACCTACTAATTTTAATTTCAGTTTTGCCTTTTTATATTCAGCTTGCAAGTCAGCATCGTTAATTTTTACCAGCAACTGCCCTTTGCTCACTTTTGTACCCTCTTTAAAATTTATTTTTATAATTTTTCCACTCGACTCGCTTCGCAACATTACTTCCTCATTGGCTTGTACAGTACCCACACACCTGATGCTGATATCAAGTGAAGTATTTTTCACTTCCAGTACTGTGATAGCTAGTGGCGGAGGGGTTTTGCCAGCATTAAGGGCTGAGCCTTTTTCATCCTTTTTCCCCTCTTTCAATTTGGGATAAATAATCAAACCTACCACAATGACCAATACACTGTAACCAATTGTTTTTTTCAAAAAAGGAGACATTTAAATAAATTTTGGTATTAAAATACAAAGGTTGTTGTATTAAATTTACATTAATATTTTACAAACATAGAGCAAATTGATTCCGTGAAAATACAATTTAACTCCTAATTTTATTACCTATTTAGATTAACCTGCTATTCTCGTAACTATAAGACTTAAATTTTGAAAATCTATACCTTTTTTATTTCTGTATTGAAAGAAACGTATCGTACAGCACTTACCATTTTCAAAATTATGATACCCGTTTCTGTAGGTGTTAAAATTTTAGAATATACAGGAATGCTAGATTTGCTAGGCGAGGCACTATCGCCACTAATGAAGCTAGTAGGCTTGCCAGGTGCTACAGGTGTTGTATGGGCCAGTGCTATGCTGTCCAATATTTATGGCGGCATGATTGCATTTGCCTCTATTCAAGGCGGAATCTCCCTAACTACTGCACAGGTTACAGTACTTTCATTAATAATGCTGGTAGCACATACATTTCCCATAGAGCTACAAGTGGCTTACCGAGCAGGCGTAAGGCTGCCCGTAATATTTGTGATACGCTTTGGATTCGCTTTATTGGGTGGAATGATACTGAATGCGATATACACCACCTTTAGTTGGGGGCAATCAAAATCTACCTTCAACTGGATGCCCAAAGAAGAAAGTTTAACACTAGACACTTGGCTATGGGCAGAACTAGAGCGATATGGCTATGTAGTGATTTCCATTTTCTGCCTACTGCTGGTCATGAGGGTGCTCAAAATATCTGGTTTACTAGATTTACTTAGCAAAGCTTTAGCCCCTATTTTAGGACTATTGGGAATAAGTCAAGCTGTAATACCTATGGCCGTAATAGGCCTAACTACTGGACTGCTATACGGCGGTGCACTCATCATCAAAGAAACGGAAGAAAAAGAAATACCAAAGCTAGATATCTTTTATGCCATGTTGATGATGGGCTTATGCCACGCACTGGTAGAAGATTCTCTGCTCATGATTTCGCTAGGAGCCGATTTCTTGGGAGTGGTTATTTTTAGAATTGCATTTGCAGTTTTGATCACTTTTCTTGTGGTAAGAATGATAAAGAAAATTAATACGCCCATTGCCGAAAAAATACTTACCCGAATTACCCCAAAAATATAAAACCAATGGCATAGATTTTTATTAGTGAGTATGACCAAACTAATAAAAACATGAAAACTACATCAAAAACAAATCTTGTGTTGCTGTCAGCACTAGTGGGCACCATACTACTATCTTCTTGCGACAGCAAGAAAATGGAAGCCAACAAAGAAACCCCTACAGAAATAGCAGAAGAACACAACGAAGCCAAATTTGATGGAGATGAAGAAAAAAAAGCATACTACTTGGTAGATATGGCTGCTGCCAATCTTTCCATTATTAAACTAAGTGAACTGGCAGAGCAAAAAACCACCAACGAAAAAGTAAAATCGTTTGCGACCAAAATGGTGGCTACCCATAAAAAAATATCAAATAATATCAACGGCTTGGCGGCAAGTAAAAACATTACAATACCTGAAGATATGGGCTATACAGAGGCAGATGGATACAAAGACATATCTAGAGAAACTGGGCTAGATTTTGATAAAGATTATGCCAATCAAATAGTAAAACAACATGAAGATTTTATCAATAAATTAGATACTACCAATGAAAATTACAAAGATGATTCTGTGAAAAAATTTATTAATGAAATAACTCCCAAACTTCGCACCCATATTGACGAAAGCCTGGTTCTGAAAAAATATTTAGATGAAATTAAAAAGTGATATTTTAACTATTTGAAACATGAAAAAGGTAGTAAAATTTATAGCCATAATGATTGTTTGTATAGTAGTTTTTGATGTTTGGCGAATAGGAATCAAAAAAAACAAACATAGAATTGCACAGCACCATACTATACCCACCAATATGTTTGCAGAACCTATTAGTAATGGTCATGCCACACTTGTTTCTAACAAATAAAGCATCTGTTTATTTTAAAAAAAAAGCACTACAACAGTTGTAGTGCTTTTTTTGCATTATATTATATCCATCAAACATTCATTTAAAACTTATAAAAAATGAAAAAAATCAATATGCTATTCGAGCAATTTTCATCTGCTATTACCCACTATAGTGGCTCTACAGGGGCTTTTCTCACGGCATTGTCGGGAGTAGCGATTTGGGCAACAACAGGTTCGTTTTTTAATTATTCTGAAAACTGGCAACTGGTCATCAATACCACCACCACTATCATTACTTTCTTAATGGTTTTTTTAATACAAAAATCTCAAAATAAAGAATCTATTTCGATGCAAATAAAACTAAACGAACTAATCGCATCAAATGAGCGTGCAAGCAATCGTATAGTAGGGATTGAAGATTTGTCAGAGGAAGAAATGAAAGTTTTAAAACAGTTTTATACCAAGTTATCGGCTTTGGCCAAATCAGATGGAGATTTGATGTCGTCGCACTCTATAGACGAGGCAGTGGACAATCATCAAGAAAAAAGTGCTACTAAAAAACAATAAAAAAGCGTTGAGCAATAGTTTGACTATTTATCAACGCTAGAACCACATTTACTGAATTTACTTTTCTGTGTCTTTTTTCTTGCCAATTTTGAAAAATAAAAATTTCTTATCTTTTTGTTCTTTATTGGCTTCAAAACTTACAGTGTTGTCTATCATTTTTGGATAAGCTTTGATGAATGTATTTTTAAGTACATTGATGATGGTAGGAAATACGGGAGTATTAATATTGGCAAGCGACCCTTCAATAGGCACCTTGGTCGCAAATTGTTTCTTAGGATGGTTTTTAAATATATCCATTGTAACACCTATTAACCCTTGCCAAAGTTTTTGCGTCACATTTTCATCTTCCTTGACCCAGTCTAGCACACGCACATTTTCTACAATCGGCTTTACATAACCTAATATTTTTGAATCGGCCAAGGATAGTTCACTAAATATAGATAAAGTGCCTTTTTCAAAATCAAACTTTCCATAGGCCTTTGCAAAATCATTCAATGCGGGCAATTGAATATGGGTAAATTTCATATTTAAGTCTGCGTCTGGAATTTCTTTTAATACGTTCATATTTCCCGTTATCAAAAGGTTGCCGTTGCCTACAGAATTGCCCTCTACAACCAATACAGATGGTAGTTTTTTATTTCCATTTTCTAAATTTGATAAGTTGGTCGCTAGCAAATGTAGCTGTTTGATATAAACATCTACCTTGGGCGATGCATTCAAATCTTTATAACTTACTTTCCCATTTAGTATTTCAAATCTATTTATTTGCAAAGGCATGAGCTTTTTCAGAGGCTTTGTCCAGTCGGTTTCTGTACCTGCTTGGGTCGATTTTTCTGTCTTTCCTGCCACAAAATTCAAATCGGCATGGTTAAAAATAACTTCACCTTTAATAGCCCCTTTAAATATTGCCTTCCATTCTATAGACAAGTCAATAGATTTGGCTGCTATAAATGGTATAGAAGTTTTATTTTCTACCTTTTCAAGTTTTAGCCCATGTATTACATAGGCACCCCGAATAAGTGCTATATCTATATCGTCAATGCTACCTTTATAGCCTTCAATATTAGCGAGCACTTTGTTTACATAATTTTTTACAAAGTAAGGCAACATTAACCTAGCTATAATCAATACAGCAACAATGCTAATGATGGCTATCTTTTTCTTAGAAATTTTATTTTCCATAATAAATAATGGTTAAAAGTGGAACATAAAAAAAGGCCGAAAACGACCTTTTTATTTTATCAAGTATTATCCTTATTGGGCTGTATAGGTTTCTATATAAGTATATTTTCCATCTATACCACTTTCAGAATAAGTAGTTTTTAAAGTAGTTGCCGATACTTCTACCACAGTCATACTTTTTTCGGCACTACCTTTCTTCTCTGTTATGGTAGAATTATCAGAGTTAAACAACCACGTTCCAGCTACACTTTGGGCATCATCGGTTTTACATTTTGTTGCACCTTCATCAAACATCATTGACCCGTCGCCTTTATAAGATTTCACATTGTCTTTTTCACAAGCTTCCAATTGTGCATACCAATCCGTTACTTTGTCTTTAAAAAATCCCGGCGACTTAGCAGGGTCTACAGTTTTGGCTACTAGCTTCCACGATTTGTCAAGCAATTTTTCTCTTGTTACAGAATTGCCACCTACTGTGTTTGGAGGGTTTATTTTATCTTCTTTTTTGCATCCCGACATGAGTTGCACACCAACAATGGTGGCTATAAATAATATATTTTTCATAGTTTATAATATTGAATTTTAAAGAAATGTTCCATAGCACATCATGCACTATGGAACAGATGTAATAGTTATACAGTAGTTTTACTTTTGCCAAATAAATTGACACCCAATATTACTACACCTACAACTAATAAAAGATGAATGATAGCAGGTGCGGCAAGGAAAAAGAATCCCCAACCCCAACCAAAAATCATTACAATAGCGAGAAACCATAAGATAGTTTTCATAATTTTTTAGAATTTAAAATGTGAAATAGTTTTAATTTAAATAGCGTTGCGAACAGACTGCTCTGCTTCAGTAGCATACTGATTTGCTTTTTTTTGACCTTCATCATATAGGTCTTTGGCTTTATCAGTAAGGTCACAAGCTTTATCGCTTACGCTTTCCATAAATGCTTTACCTTTTTTCGAGCTTAAAAACATAGCAATACCTACTCCTGCGGCAATGCCCAATAACAAGTTTAATTTCATAATTTAGTAGTTTAGAAGCCTCATTAATAATGAGCTCGGTTACAAATAATATTTTATTTATTTCAAGAATTAAAATAACTATGCCACAGTATTAACTTGGCTTTAAAAATTAAAATACATGATACATCAGAAATCAATTATTGATATTTACAACAAACATGCAGCAGATTACGACCACAAATTCCGTCACTTTGATTTGTACAATGACACATTTAATGATTTTTTAAATCTAATCTCACCTACAGCTAGCTTGCTAGAATTGGGTTGTGGACCAGGCAACGTAATAAAATACATGCAAGAAAATAGCCCACATTTGCAGATAACAGGAATAGATTTGGCAGAAAATATGATTGCCTTAGCACGAAAATATTGCCCTAGGGCTTCTTATAAAGTAATGAATGTATTGGATATAAATTCTCTTGATGGAAAATTTGATGCTATTGTTGCCGCTTTTTGCCTTCCCTACATAGCACCCGAAAATTTAGATACTTTTTTTAATAATCTAGAAACAAAAACAGAATCAAAAGGATTGATTTACCTAAGCTGCATGGAAGGAGAAACAGAAAAATCAGGCTTTGAAAAAACAAGTTTTACAGGCGATAGTGACTTATATATTTATTACCATCAGCGTGCAATATTGGAATCGAAAATGAAACAATGTGGCTTCAACATCATTAAAAGCTATACTAAAGATTACCCCGAAACAGATGGCACTACCACTACAGACCTCATTTACATAGGTCGCAAGCAAGATTAGGGCATCATTTAATCAATAAACATGTATTATACTAGTTATTAAAAATTCCTTTCCACTATTGGTGAACGGCTGTATGCGTGTTTAATGACGTAGGTGAAGAAATAATCTTTCATTATTATTTTATACCTTTTGGTATAATACCATTTAGTATAAAATTATAACATTATTTGATACTAAATAAAATTGATTTTAGTGCTGTATCTATTGCTATCATTCATGCTCGGGGGTAAACATAATTCTTACTGGGCTATCGTAGGCCATACCCAAAAGTTCACTGGCATTGCCAAGGCTAATGGCCAACTCGAGTAAATGATTGCTGTTGAATACTGCCAACACATCGCCATTTTCAGTTTGGTCGTACGAAATAGAGATTTTTTCTAGCGATTCTCGGCCAAAAATAATTTCAAAAGAACGCCCAGCACAGGCTTTATCAAAAGCCTCTACCGTAATATTGGTAATCAAATTGCCATAGCTATCTACATGCACCACTTGACCAGCAATCATATTTTTGGTAATCCTGATTTGCCTATTCAGCATTTGTTTGATAGCAGGCACTTGTATGCCGAGGTTATAGATTTGCATACCGCTAGCCAACGACACAGCGGCAGTAGCAAGTGCTGTACGCTCGGGAAAAATATTTGCCATAGCATCTCTATTTAGCTCTACAGCTATGGGCATAATGGGTTTATCGCTAAGCAAAGAAAATAAACCATTGTCAACACCTACAAAATAATGTTCTTCAAACTTTACCGCTAGTAACTTATCCTGTGCATTATTAGGGGCATTAACCGACACTAGGTGTACCGTGCCTTTAGGAAAATCTTTGTACACCGACCGCAGCACATAGGCCGCATGAGGAATATTGAATTGCTCTATTTGATGGCAAATATCTACAATATTAATATTAGGATTGATGCTGTATATCTTTGACTTTACGGCAGCTACATAATGATCTCTATGCCCAAAGTCTGACATAAATGTAATAATGGCCATAGAGCGACAGTGAAAAGATTTTGTTTTATATTTACTTGTGTTAGTTATAACACAATAAGCAAAAATATATAATTTTTAAGCATTCGCAATCAAATAAAAACAAATTAGCTTGGCAGAAAAAACACTATTGCTCGACGATGTATCTCCATTAGAGTTTTTAGGATTGGAGAACAAATTAATCAAAGAATTATCATCAATATTCCCCAAAAGTCGCATTGTGGCTAGGGGCGATGAAATTAAAATCATTGGTTCAGAAGAGGAAACCACCAAAATTGGAGATTTGATTGAAACACTTAAACAGCATTTCAACAGGTTTGGTAGCATTACCGAAGATGTACTGAATATGCTGCTGCGAGAGGAAGAGGTGTTAAATGCCCCTTTGACCGATGGCGTAATATTATTTGGTGATAGGGGTATCGTAATCAAACCCAAAACCGATAATCATAAAAGGTTGGTTGCGGCAGCAGTGGCAAATGATTTAGTGTTTGCAATAGGCCCTGCGGGTACAGGCAAAACATATATTGCTGTAGCATTAGCAGTAAGAGCATTGAAAAATCAGATGGTAAAGAAAATCATTATTACCAGACCTGCTGTGGAAGCTGGTGAAAACTTAGGTTTCTTACCTGGTGATTTGAAAGAAAAATTAGATCCTTACCTTCGCCCCATTTATGATGCCCTAGAAGATATGTTGCCAAGAACAAAACTAAAATATTACTTAGAAAATAATATTATAGAAATAGCACCACTCGCATACATGCGTGGGCGTACGCTTAGCAATGCTTTTATATTGCTAGACGAGGCACAGAACACAACCCCTATGCAAATGAAAATGTTTCTAACAAGGCTTGGCAACAATTCCAACATGATTATTACCGGGGATAGGTCGCAAATAGACCTGCCTAATAAGCAAAAATCGGGATTGATACATGCCGTGGAAACCCTACAAAATATAGACGGAATAGCTATTGTAGAGCTTGATGGTAAAGATGTAATGAGGCATAACTTAGTGGGAAAAATTATCAATGCATACCAAGTTAAAGAAGAAACTAGGACTATAGAGGCCACTTATTAATATACCATAAAATGTCACGCCCACTACTTTTTTTAGTTTTATTATGGATGGCTATAGCAACATGGGCTAACGGTCAAGCCCATGAACAGTGTGGGCATGGTGCATATAAAAAATATTTAGAAAATAAATACAGTAGCTACAAAAATACCGTAGAAGAATTAGAAAAAAATATTGCCCGAAAAAAATTATTGAGAGAAGGAATAACTGGTGCTGCGACCAATGTTTATAAGATACCTGTAGTGTTTCATATTGTTTATAATACCGAATCGAGAAACATTTCTGAAGCTCGCATTGCAGACCAATTAATGGTATTGAACCAAGATTACCAAAAATTGAATCGAGATACAGTCAATATTCCTAGTGAATTTAAATCTATTGCTGCCAATGTTGGTTTTCAATTTTGCCTTGCTACCCGCAACCCCAAAGGCGAGGTGACAAATGGAATCAATAGAATACGTACAAGCCAAATTAGCTATGACTATAACTTTGACGATGAAAAATTAAAAGCAATTTCCTACTGGCCTAGCGACCAATACCTCAATATTTGGGTCACACAGTTGAGCGATGATATATTAGGCTATGCTCAGTTTCCTGGAAATACCAGCCTTCCAGATTTGTCTAGCAAAGAAATAGAAGAGTTAGACGGTGTGGTGGTTGATGTGGATGCTTTTGGGTTGAAACAAAATAATTCTAGATACAACCTAGGTCGCACACTTACACATGAAGTGGGCCACTGGCTGGGGCTGTTGCATAATTTTGAAGGTGCTCCATGTGGTAATGACTTCATAGACGATACGCCGCCACAAGACAGCAGCAGCCAAAATCTGAAGCCCTCATTTTGCGAGCATTTTTCATATTGCAGTGGTTTGAAAAGCCTAGATATGTCGGGTAACTTTATGGACTACTCGCCCGATGTGTGTATGAATATGTTTACGCTAGGGCAGCGAGAACGCATGCATGCCGTAATGCAGAGTGCCCCATTGAGAATTAAAATATTGAACTCTTTTGCATGCTACAACCCTATTTACACGGCACCTCTACCCTATTCTGAAAATTTCAATTCGGGAATTATTCCTGTTCCTGATACGGCAAATACCAATACCACTCTTCGCTGGGAATTGATAAAAATAAATCCTGAAAATGCTTACCTAAAATGTGCCAATACCCTTTTCAATAAAGGACAACGATTAAATTATAACTTTCCTTTTATTGATTTTACTAAATCAGCAACACCAGTATTATCATTCCAAATCGCTAGTGCGGCTAATGCACTCAGCAAAACAGATAGCATTGTAATCAGCCACAATCCTAATCCACAATTGAGGTATGTATTGGCAAAATTAACGGGCAGCCAATTGACCAATGGTAAGACCAAACCGCTGAACTCTCCTGATAGTGCTTGGCACAAGATAAAGATAGACCTCAAAACCCTTGCTGGGAAATACAATACGGGATTAAAAATTGAATTTTATTCCAAAGGCATTAGCAATGTTTACCTAGACGACGTTCGGGTATATGAAAATCAAACCAATAGTGAGATAAAATTATATCCTGTTCCCACCACAGGCGAGCTTACAGCCAGCATAATTCAAGGCGAGCAGGAAGAGATGAGTTTTGAAATTGTCAATTGCTTAGGCAAAAGTATTCGTACTTGGCAGGTGAAAAAAGAAACCGAAAAAGAAAACATCAGCACTATTGATTTGGCAGCGGGATTATACTTCTTACGCACCACATTTTTACAAAGTCAGGAAGTAAAAATTAGCAAATTTTCTATCGAATAATTTTGATACGATGCTGAGAAGAATTCCATTTTTAAAATTTTCTTTAGCCTTTATTTTTGGAATTATTCTAGCAAATACATTTGCCATAAATCAATTACTGCCTTGCTATATTGCCCTAATAGCAATTGCGACGGCGTATCTACTGGTGCATATATACATCAAAAACTCCGTGGCGTCGCATACCAAATCGCAATGGTTAGGCTTAATGTCTATGTTGTTTTTAATGGTCGCTGGCTATGTGTTGCATGCACAATCATTGCCAAAACATATTGTAAAACATGTTGGTAATTTTACCAATATACAGGCTGTATGCGGTACTGTGGCTCAATCTGTCGTAAACCATGAGCAATACGCTAGTGTGGTGCTAGATTGTGAAAAAATATACGCTCAAGACAAGTGGCAGCAATGCAAAGGAAAGTTGCTAGTTACTATTTTAGGAAATAAACAACTCGCTGTACCATGCGGCGACCGCTTGATAGTGCGAGGCAACCTTCAGGCAATTCTCAATAAGAAGACACTAGGGGCTTTTGATTTAGAAAAATATTTTGCCCACCAGAATATTTATCAAAAAATAATAGTGGAAGAGCGACAATGGGCAAAATATGGAGTGAATAGTGGCTATTATTTAAGAAGAATTTCTGAACAATGCCGCCACTACTGCGAGCAAATCATTGATAAGAATATTACAACACCCAATGAAGCGAGCATTTCCAAAGCCTTGCTACTAGGCGTTCGCACGGCTGTAGATAAAGATTTAAAACAAGCGTATTCTAATGCAGGCGTAATTCATGTGTTGGCAGTATCGGGTCTGCACGTAGCTTTGCTTTTTATATTGTTTCAGTTCTTTTTCAAACGATGGATGATTTACCCGTGGGGAGAAAAATACTTGCCCTATTTATTTCTGCTATTGCTATGGGCTTTCGCTTTTCTTACTGGCTTATCGGCCTCGGTAGTGCGGGCCGTGGTCATGTTTTCATTTTTGCTATTGGCACAGCTGCTGGGCAAAAAGAGCAATACCACCAACACGGTATTTGTATCGGCAATGGCCATGTTGCTATACCATACACATTATCTTTTCGATGTCGGTTTTCAACTATCCTATTTAGCAGTCTTAGGCATTGTGTGGGTACACCCTTGGCTGGTGCAGAAGCTAACGTTTAAAAACATTGTATTCTCTACAATATGGGAAGCAACATCTATCACTCTAGCAGCACAGTTAGCGACTGCACCGCTTTGTATTTATTATTTTCATCGTTTCCCAACCTATTTTTTACCTGCTAATCTGCTTATTGTTGCCATTACCAATGGCATCATGTATTGCCTAGTGGCGTTGATGGCGTTTTCTGCTTTTGTACCTGTTGCAAAACTATTGGGAATGATGGTTCAGTATTTACTTTTCTTCACCAATCGCCTAGTGCTATCAATAGATCAGCTACCTATGTCTATCATTCAATTTATAAATATGAACGTAGCTCAAACCATATTGCTGTACTTATTTCTATGGGTGTATTGTTGCTAGTGTATTATAAAAAATTAGTCTACAGTTGCCTCTGTTTATTTGCAGCTATAGGTTTTTCGGCGATCACTGTGGCGAACAAATGGAAAATTTCTCACAGAAAAGAATTGGTAATCATTTCTAGCGACCAATTAATTGCAGGCATTCTACAAGGCAATACCCTATTACTACCTATGAAGAATCAAAAAATTAATAGCATATTGAAAGATAAGTTATGGAACTATGGGGTAGTTAATATTGAGTACACATTACCCACACGAGAAATAGACAGTAGTCTTTATTTGCATT
>JAAFID010000040.1 GCA_013297765.1 Cytophagales bacterium
TTTGCGGGTGGGTTGGTAACGGTTACATTTACCACATTAGAATAATTGCTACCTACTTTAGCCCTAAAAGATGTAGGCACGTCTATGGCTGCGGTAGCTTGGTCAGCATTGGTTCCATTGGCTATGCCTGTAAAGTTTGTACCATCGGTACTGCTTTCCCACTGTATAGCTCCAGTGTAATCTACCAATTTTAACATTGCTGTACTGCCTTTGCACACTACTAGTGGCGATACGCTGGCGATACCCGCAGTATTTACAGTTACTACTGTTACTTTTACAGGTGCTGAAAATACGGCAGTACAAGTACCACTTTGAACTTTTGCTCTGTAGTTGTACTCTCCGTCGGCTGCCAACGCTCCCGTATTGAACATAGGGTTATTGTTTGTAGGCACTACATCGGTGTAATTAACACCATCTGTGCTGGTTTGCCAAGTAATTGTTCCTGTCTGCCCAGTGATGCTAATGTCTGTATTGCCACCTTTTGCTAATCGTGGTTGTGCGGCTGTTGCAGTACCACCTACTGATGGCGGTAGTTTTTCCAATATGGCATTGCCTGTCATTTCTTTGGTACAAGCAGCAGCTCCTGTTCCTTTGCTAGCAGTTACGGTGTATGCACCATTTTCAGTTTGTGGTGCAAAATCGAAACCTGCAGTGCTAGTACCTACCTTGGTGTCTCTCACCGTAGTGTTAAACCCTGATCCTGTTTTTAAGGTGTAGGTTACGCCTACTTCGCTGCCGCTTATTTTTATCATTGGTGCTGTTTGCCCTTCGCAATAGCTACCACCACCAGATATGGTTTGTGCAACTGGTGTTTGGGGTACTTCTACTACTTTGTTGCCGCTCATATCGGCTACGCATTTGGTCAATGGGTTCAGGGCTTTGATGGTATAGGTACCGCCTTGTTTTATATTTGTAAAATTAATGGGTTGAGAGCCTGAGCCTGTTTGGGTAGGGGTGGTAGCAATTCCATCTTTGTATAGAGTGTACACTACATCTGATTCCGAGCCAGATAATGCTAAAGTGATGCTGCCTGAGCCTACACAATCTAAATTTCCAGTGCTGCTGACATCAAATACCTTTACAGGATTGGGGCTGGTCAATATTTCACCATCTGTCATACTGGTTTCGCAACCACCTTTAGAGGCACGTACAGAATAGTTCCCAGGATTTTGAAGACCTGTAAAGTCTAGTGTGTTTCCATTACCTACTTTGGTGGCTACGGTATCTTTACCATCTTTGAGTAAATAATAGGTAACAGTATTTTCTGAGGCACTTAAGCTCAAAGTTTTGCCTGTAGTAGTTCCACATTCTATGGCACCACCACCACTTAGTGTTTTTTGAATAGGGGCAAGTGTATTGGTAAGTACTGCTTGACCTGTCATAGTGCTTTTGCACGTACCGCCACTAGTAGCAACTACTGTGTAATTACCTACTTCTGTTTGTGGTGTAAAACTAAGTGCTGATCCATTGGCAACTATGGTATCTTTTGGCAAGCTTCCCAACATTAGTACATAAGTAACACCATTGTCGCTTTTAGATAGGGTGATGGCTTGTGCCAAACCGGTTTTACAATCTGTAGCACCACCACCGCCTACGGTGTATTTGGTTGGGCCTTCAGTTACGTTAAATGCTATTTCCGCTAGTGCACTTTGGCATTGGCCTTCTTTTTGGCTTACCCAAACACTTTTTTTGCCAATAGTAGTTGTATTAATTGTTGGTGGGGTAGCTGTTCCGATAGCGGTTTCGCTACTGTGCCATTGCAATGTTTTGCCTGTACCAGCAGTTACTAAACTGGTATATTCGGTAGGTAACACTGGGGTATTGATGCATTTGTTGGCAATGACACCTGTTACTGTAGGTGCTGCTAGTGGCGGGGTTACTTCTATAATAATGGAAGACCTAGTTGCACTTTCGCAAGTACCTAAGGCTTGGCTTATATAAAGGGTGGTGCTGCCTTCTGCTGAAGTAATTGGTTTTGTAGGGCTGCCTGTGCTTATAGTCCCATCTATGGTGGTGTACCATTTTAAGGTGTTGGTAGTACTTGAAGCACTTACTTTATTGGTCAAGTCTGTTACATTGCTTACTGCATCTTTGCAATACACCACTCTATTAGGTGCGGTTACTGCTGGTGGTTCTGGTGCTTTGTTGATGGTTACTTCTAATTTACTACGCTCACTTTCTATGCCACCGTTCATTTGGCTTACATAAAATGTTTGCACGCCTGCTGTATTGGTAGTAGGTGTGGGGGCGTTTGGCAATGCTGTGCCACCTGTAGGTACAGTATACCACTTTAAATTAGTGCCACTATTGGTTAAGGTAGCTGTAACTGCTGGTACTCCTGTTTGCCCTTGACAATAACTCAATGCGACTACGCTAGGGGCGTTGCAGGTGGTAACGGTAATGGTATTGAAGTATGGTTTTTCTATACCTGCAGCATTTTTCGTTTTAAGGCTTACCGAATATTGACCCTCTTTGGTATAAGTTACTTCAAGTGGGGTGTTGCTGGTATTTAATGTATATCTATTGGCATTAGGTTCACCAAATTTACCATTGTCCCAGAAGTATTCTACTGCTTCCATAGGCTCTGGTGTAAATTTAGTTTTTTGGTTTAGGCATACTGGATTGGGTGCTACATCAAAACCACATTTGCCTACGGTTACTTTGAAAGTTCTGGCCACACTAGATTGCCAAGCGTTTGCAGCATCTTGATTTTTGCCTACTACACTCATGGTATAGCTACCAGGGGCTACGTTGCCCCAATCGATGTATATTTTGTAAGTACCTTGCCCTGAAAGTGACCTTTGTGGTGAAGTACCTGCTACTATTTCTTTTGCAAGTATCGTTGCACCTGCTGGCACCCCTGTCCACTCGTACTCGCAAACCGATGGATCATTTTCACCTATTTCATACCTTGCTTTGTTGTTGCCTTTACATACTACTAGATCGCCCAATATTTCTTTGGGCTGGGCGGGGGGCAATGCTTGGTCTAGGGTGAAACGGTAGGCCATCAAATCTATATTGCTATTAAATTTGCCTTGTGTGCCTGCTCTTGCTGGGCTAGGCGTAGAGGGTACTACCCTAAGCACATGGGTACCATAAGGTATGTCTATTTGCACCTTTTTAGTCCACCAAAAAACACGCTCGTAACCGTCTATATTAAACTTGATATTGCGGCTAAAAGTACCAGCCGATAAATTTACGGCATTGTGTACTAGCTTTTCATTGAGGTATATATCGCAAAATACCGGTGTGGCATCGTCTTCTGTTTTGCTGTTTTTAATTTGTCTTTCTACCTCAAAAGTGTATTTGCCACTTTTATCGCAACGGATAATGAATGGCCGCTCAAAGCGATTGTCTCCCTTTACCGTATAATCTGAATTTAGCTCCACTCCATAGCCAATTGTAGGAATACCAAAGTTACCAGCTGCCCAATTGGTAGGGTAGGCAGCTACTTTTCTAGCATCTAATGTGGTAATCGCTGTTGCCCCAATCACATTTCCTCTTTCTTTGCTTAGAGCAGGGGCTGGTAAGGCAGCAAAATCAATGTATGCTTTGCGTATAGGTGTAAGCTCATTCAAATTAAAAGAAATACCATAACCAGTAAATTTACCTCCTTCAGCAAGAAAGTCACCATTTTTTATATACAAGGCATCGTAACCAAACCAACTGAACCATTTGTTCAGATTAAGTGTAGTATTGGTACCAGATTGAGGAAGCCTAGCATATTCGCTGATGTTGTTAAAAGGTGTCCAATTAGCTCCTGCTATTTCATTGCCTGCTTCATAGGCATACATTTTAAGACCAAACATTCTGGCTCTACCAAATACACCTTCTAACAAATTGCCCATAAGCCCCCCTCTATCAGGATTCACAGAAAATTCGGCATAAGCTTCATCTACATTTTTCTTTTCTGCATCTACTATTTGCTGGGCACTTGCTGATAAAGGTAATCCGTGGGGTGTAGTATAAGAGGTAATGGCTACGGCATATAAATATTTACGAGGAGCATCATTGCCGTATGCTTTTCTTAAAAAGTCTAACCCAGGAGCTATGTTCCATGCCATGCCATCATCACCATAACCAATCTGACCGCAAAGTACCAATCTGATTCTATTGCCTACATCGCCACCTTCATCTCTCCAACCAAAAACGGTGGCAAATTGGTCTGCATATTCTTTGAGCCTACGTGCTTGCCAACGTTGCATAGCTTCAAAAGCACCGAAACCATTTGCTTGCGCTATGTTACCATTGTCTGCTGGTATATTGCAACCAGGACAATTAGCCCCACCCAATATTTTTCTCTTATCGGCTGTACTGCCATAACCTATGGTACCCTTAAATTCATCCACCATCATCTGCATGTGCATGCCGAAAGACTGAAATGGAGGGCCTGTATTCCATATTTCATTGCCTATCTCTACATTTACGTTTAGGGTAGGTTTTAGCCTGTCTTTTATCAATTTTGCTAGGTTCAGTATATAATCGTCGTCGGCCATGGTAGGCACATTGATCCACATATCTATATTCAGGTAGTTGCACAGGTCTATTTGATCTTCCCAAGAAAGACCACGTTGGTAACCTGAAGCATTTGTACCTGTGTTGTCTTCATCAAACCTTCCATTGGCATCTTCTGCACCCCAATTGTATTTGTTGACCACAGCAGTTGCATTTTTACTTAGCCGTTTGCCCCAGGTTTGGTCTTGGTTTGCATACCCACCCATTAAACCCATGAAACGAAAGCATTTCCAATGTTTTGTGTGGGTTACGTATTCATCAGTTACATACCTATAATCGTCAAAAGCATAGCCAGGACGCATAATTTGTATTTCTTCTATATGACCATAAAATGAAAATTGAAAGCCATTGCCGCTTTGTGGACTATTCAATCTTACTTTAGCGGTAGTGTAACCAGCTGAGGGAGTATTCGCCTGAATACTGTTCCATGAGCAAGCATCATTTCCATCATTTGCAACCGCCGAAGTAGGTCCTTTAAACCTTACCTGTAATTCATCACCATTTTTTAAGAGAGGCTGTATTTCTCCAGGGTAAAACCGCACCCCATGCAATTGTTTTTGTTTGGTAGTAGGATTGATGTCAATAGGCCAGCCGTCGTCGCCCAGCCACAGTGCACCATTGCCAGAACCAAATAATCTTCCATGTTTGTCTCTAGCACTCGATTGTTTCCACAAATTGGAATATTGGGGCTGTGGCATGGCCCCAATTTGTGGCAAGGGTGCAGACTGTGAAACACAAGATTGAGCTATAGTGAATCTATAACCAACAAATAATAAACATAAAAGTAAGTAAAGGTTTAATTTTTTCATGGGGCAGAATTTTATAGTAGAGAATTTTGCATTGGCTGCAATACTGTTTCATTCTTGCACTTGATAGATAAGAATAGTACTGCTACATTTCAAATATATTACAACCACAAAAGAGTAATGTCATTTTTCAAGGAATAAATATTGATTTTTAATTAAAATCCCTTTAAAATGTTATTAAAATTTCAAAAAAAATTTGATTTAAAAATTTGATAATTAAGAATAAGTAAAAAAATTTGATTTAAAAAAATAAGTAATAAATTTTTAATTTTTACAGCACATATTGCTATAAAAATGGCGATAAAAAAGATACTAAAGCGAAAAAAAGTAAATTGGTTTGTAGAAAATAAAATAGATTATTTGATAAAAGAAGTCCAATTGAGGTCTTTCTTATGCTTTTTATTTTCGGCTATTTTGGGCTCTAGTTTTTGCTTCAATTTTAAACAAGTACCAAAACTTATTGCTAGCTCTATTGATAGTTTTGACAAACTGACACCGATATCAGTAGATAACACATACAATAGGTAAAAATTTTTCTGTATTGGCAATTTAGATTTATCAAAAATAGTATTCAGCGTGGGCGATTCTATATATTTGCAAGACAAGCACTTTCTACTGTAGCCATTGATTAAAAGCATACTTTCATTATTTCTACATTTTCTACACCTAAATCCGTTTTGCCATTTTATATTGTCAAGGTGTTTGAAACAAGAATCTTCTGAAGGATAGTTGAGTTTAAATTCATCAAAAGATATTATTCTTTTTGCTAATAACTGTTGGGTAACGCCACTAATTCTATGTTCTATTTTATCTATATCGTGTGCTAGCAAAGTATTCATTCTTAAAATCTCTAAGTTGGCCAGTTCCAAATCTTTTGTTCTTTCCTTTACCTTTGCAGCCAATTCTTTGTTTACCAACTCTTGCAATACAATTTGTTGCTGAAGCAATTGCTCTTCTTTTACCTTTGCCAGCCTTAACCTATCAGACAATGCTTTTGAAAAAATCAACATCTCTATACAAAATGATGACAGAAAATAGTAATAATTATCTGCAATATTAGAGAGTGAAAGATAGGTAAGTATCAGCAAATTGAAATATACCATTACGATTGCTAGCAAAAATACTTTTCCCTCTTTACGGTTTTTAAAATAATTTTTAAAAACTACATAAAGGCAGGGCATTAGATAAAAATTATCGAATAACCTTTGATTAAAAAATGACCAACCTGTGAACACTGAAAAGAGAAAAAGAGAAATTTTGATGATCAATACAATATTGATAATTTTTATCAACGATTTTTCCTCTATCCAGCCCTTCAAATAATACTTCGTGTACAGTAGCAAACTGCATACAATCATAGAGTAAGGTAGCCCAAAGAATATATTAAAATCCAATTGGGTAAGCAGATAATGGTCTAGCCAGCCCCAAGCTACTACCGCAAAAAACAATATGCTAAATATGTAAAGTGCATAATACCAATATACTTTCTCTTTCAGTTGGTAACCTAGGAACAGACTATTCAAAAGCATAAGTAAGGCCATGCCTAATACAACCCCTTTAAAAATGAAATCTAATGCAAGCCATAAATAATATTGCTTTTGAGGATATACTTTTATCTGTAGCTGCACATAAGGTTTGTTTTTTAAAATGAGATACAGTTGAGCTGCATTTTTATTTATATTGATAGGAATATTGAATTTTAACCAAGGAATAGCAATATCACCCACTCGATAAAGATGATCGCAAAAAAACCACTTTTTTGCAGCGATATCATATATACCATAACTTTCAAAATATTCGTTGCTAGAAATGATAAAATTACCTGTTGTAAGTTCTAGCAAGTTAATTTTTAGTACAGTAGTTTGGTTGGCAAAAATATCAATTCTCGAAGAGGTATCTTTTTGAAATACCAACTTTTCAGGATAATCAATCGAGCTTTTTGATTTTAAACGGGCAATTTCTATAGCAATAGGCAACGGTTCCAAAATACCTGCTACCACCTGTACATTAAAAATAGCTATCAACCATATTCCTATTACCATTTTAGGAATATGATTGATAAAGCGCAGCGTATTTATGATGTATTGCATAAATAATGCTATGGCTATAAACCCTTAACTATTTCGCCATACAACCCCAATGCTGGGTTTGGGGCAACTTCTTCATCAGCCATGTAATAAAGTATAGATTGATGTGCCTGTAGCGTAACAGTTAGTTCCGATTTTATGCCCACCGATTTACTAATTGAAGGTTGCCATTGGAAGAAATATTTTTCGGCCTTACCCACCAATTGCTGCACACTATAGGTTGCCGTAATGGCAACATCTTTATCGTTAGTAAATAATACTGCACCAGCACCTTTTTCATAATTTCTTACCAATACTTTTAAAGCACTTTCTTTGTCCCAAAAAGGAACTATTGCCGAAGAATGCTTTTTAGAGGGTTCTATAAATCGCCATAGCATCAAATTTTCTTTGCTCATGTTGTGAAACCTATCAGATGTATTGGTAACGCCGCCCAACATACCGTCGAATAAAGCTAGTGTATTGCATTCGGCAGGGGTGAGCATAGTTTTGAAAGAGTTCATATATAGCACATCGGGATCCGTTTGCCACAATATATTGTTAGAGTATTGGGTCACCATCGACTCTTGTATCATATTGCCATGGCTGTCTGCCGACCAAGTAGTGCCCACATCGTTTGAGTTTCTAATAGCATCTACATATCCTATTGCGGGCGGAAATGGCATAATGCAGCCTAACCAAAAACTTTCTGCCCCTATCTCTTCTCTTATCATTTGCAATACTTCGTTAAAATATTGTGCAGAAGTCTTTCCTGGCGTATGTCTTTTATATTTTACAGAATTCCTCAAGCCCCAATCCATAAAATCGGTTTTGTAGTAGGCAAAACCCATGGCTTTAAGTTTTTTAAATACCGACCTCAAATAGGCAAATGCTTCAGGATTGCTGCTGTCGAGAATATACACATTGCCTTCTTGTGCATTTTCCCATTCTAGTACCAGTTTTCCATCGGGGTGATGCAGTATCCAATCTGGATGTTGCTTGAACACATCAGATTTTTCATGCACCATAAATGGCCCAATCCATACCCCTGGGCGGTAGCCTGCGGCTTTAATTTTGGTTACATTATTTTCAAAACCAGAAGGAAATTTAACGGTATCAAAGTTCAACCAATCGCCATAGTAGGTAAAATAGCCATCGTCTATTTGTACCGTTTGAATGGGTATTTTGGGCGTTATTTTATCAAGTCCGTTCAGCACATCATTCAATACCGTTTCGTTAAACTCTTTCTGTGTTTCATACCACGAACACCAGTGGTAGGCAGGTGTTTGCTTTAAAGTCAGATTGTTATCTTGGGCAATGTTTTTTGCAAAATTTTGAAACACATCGAAAGGCACTTTTCCAGTGGTTAAATGTACTGTTGGCATCTTTACCTCGCCACCATTTGTGTTCATATTTTCTGTAGAGAAAGCAATGTCTATAAACTCTTTATTCATAGCCTCCCAACGATCTACTAGGCCAAAACGTGTTTGTTTGTTGTAAAATGTAGTCCGCTGCACATATTGATGGTGGTCATAAGCACCTATAGCCATAGTTTGATTGTCGGCAGCTAAAATACCACTGGCCAAGTAACTATCGTAAGACCATACGTGTTCGTGCAATCCATTTACATCTACCCTGTTGCCAGAGCGTGGTATGGGCATGATGGCACTAGGGCCACCAAAGCCAAGGCCTTGTTTAAAAATCCTATCGGCACCTTGAATACAACCAGCACCGGCCGGGCAAAAGTATTCGGGCAATTGCACATACCCTTTTAGGCTCGCAGCAAGTGTTAAGGAATTACTGTCTGCATCTAGACTAATGATTATTTGCTTGTTACTTTCTAGTTGATACACAATTTGCCCACCGCTTGCATTGCTATCTATTTTAAAACTAAGTGGCCTAATGGCCTGCCCCTCTATTTGAGGATAAAAATTTTGTATTTGAAGCGTAGCAGATTTTACACCAAAGCTACCGTCTTTGTTCAGTTGCCATGCTATAGGCAAGGTCGGTAATGTTGTTTTATTTTCTACACTGTTGGAGGTCTTGGGTTTGCATTGCGATAGACCTATTAAGGTTAATAGGAACAAGCAAATACGAGTACTAAATTTCATGAGTTGTTTGGGGAAAGTGAATTTAATAATTAAAGGCTCAATTTAACATTCTATTTTTTAAATGTTATAGCAATATCTAAAATCAAACTAAACCATTCGCATTAAAATCACTATATACCAAAAACAAAACTTGCACTTAACATATATATTATAATACTCATTATTTCAGGTTTATATGTATAATTTTGAATTTTACCTTCAATCTATTCCTAATTTATTTTGTTAGAAAAATTAAAATAACTACTTTTGTTATTTATAATTAGTCTAAATAAAAATAGTTTTTATGAATATACATTACAACAAATTTATAGCCAGTATCCTCCTTTTTTTTAGTCTCACAATTAATTCTAATGCACAAGATACCAGCAATGTAATACTTCAAGAAGTTCAAATATTAGGCAATAAGCCAATTATGGAAAGATTGGATAGTTTAGAAGGAGTAAATCTTTATGCAGGGAAGAAAAACGAAGTGATATTGATTTCAAATATCAATGCGAACACCATAACAAACAACGCTCGTCAAATTTTTGCTAGAGTGCCTGGTGTCAATATTTGGGAAAATGATGGTTCTGGAATTCAAATATCTATTGCAACCAGAGGCCTAAACCCAAACAGAAGCTGGGAATTTAATACCCGTCAAAATGGATACGATATTTCTTCTGACGTATTTGGCTACCCAGAGGCATATTACAATCCGCCGATAGAAGCAGTAGAGAAAATTCAACTGGTGCGTGGTGCAGCCTCGTTGCAGTTTGGCCCACAGTTTGGCGGCATGATCAACTATGTGTTAAAAAGACCTACTACCAATAAACCATTTTCATTTGAAACACAGAATGCAGTAGGCAGTTATGGAATGCTTAGCTCTTACAATGCCATAGGCGGCAATTTTAAGAAATGGACTTATTATGCCTACAATCACAGTAGGAAAGGAAATGGCTGGAGAGACAATGGGTTTTATGAGGTAAGAAACACACATGCCTATTTGCAATACAAATTTAGCGAAAAGGCAAATCTTTCAGCAGAATATACCAACATGGATTATCTGATGCAACAGCCTGGTGGATTAACAGATGCACAGTTTGCCAGCAATGCTAGGCAATCGGTAAGAAATCGTAACTGGTTTAGTACCCCTTGGAACTTAGCAAACATTAATTTAGAAATGAAACCAAGTAAAAATTTAAGTTTCAATTTGAAAGTTTTTGGTTTGCTAGGTCAAAGGAATAGTATAGGATTTGTAGCAACACCCAATATCAAAGATTCCATCAATACCACCATCAATGCATACAACAATAGACAAGTGGACACAGATCAATACAAAAATATAGGTTCAGAATTGAGGGGATTATATAGCTACAATTTGCTAGGGCAAATAAGCAGTATGGCATTTGGTGCTAGAATATATAGTGCCCAAACAATAAGAAAACAAAGGGGAAAAGGAGATTCTGGTTTCGATTACAATACCACCATACTAACAGACAAATATCCTACAGAATACCAATTTACAACCAGAAATTTTGCCTTGTTTGTAGAAAATACATTCAAATTAACCAATAACCTTTCTGTAACACCAGGTATAAGATTTGAAAATATAGCATCTTCTATTGCTGGGCGGGCAAATGTTACCGCTGGCAACGATGTAAATGTAGTGCCACAAACCGTTAAAAGAAGCTTGTTTATTAGTGGAATAGGCGTTCAATATAAAATAAAATCGACCAATATATATGCAAATATTTCTCAGGCATACCGCCCCGTATTGATAGCAGACCTTACACCACCCAGCACTACAGACGTGATAGACCCCAATTTGAGAGATGCCAGTGGCTTTAATGCAGACCTAGGTTACAGAGGCAATGTAGGAAGCTACATACATTTTGACATCGGTGCATTTTATATTTTGTACGACAATAGAATTGGCACTATCAGAAAGTTCATCAATGATGACCCCACGAACGCTACCTACCAATACCGTACAAACCTTGGCAAATCGGCCAATCAAGGTATTGAAGGTTATCTAGAATTTAACGCTTTAAAATTAGTTGCCCCCAATACTAAATTGGGTAATTTAAATATTTTTGCTTCATTGGCATTTATAAAAGCCGAATACATTGACTTTAAAACCACTACCATTTCAGGGACGCCCCCCAATGTGTTGGTCAAAGAAGACAATTTGAAAGGGAAACAGGTAGAATATGCCCCAAAACAAATTCACAACATAGGCATTACCTATTCAAACAAAAACTTTTCTGCAACAGCCCAAACACGCATTACCAGCGAGGTGTATAGCGATGCATCTAATACCGAAAAGGCAACTACTGCGGGTACAGCAGGCAAAATTGATGGTTACACCGTGTATGATATTTCTGCAGAATATAAATTTTTAGCCAATTACAATATCAAAGCTGGTATCAATAACCTAACCGATCAACGATACGCTACCCGCAGGTCTGGAGGCTACCCTGGTCCAGGTCTTTTACCAGCCGAGGGCAGAAGTTTTTATATCAGTGTGGGTGCTAAGTTTTAAATTCATTGCATTTAGTTTGGGGTTAAGCTCAACCCATACAAATTGATATTGCCCCGATGATATGCTTCAAGCACATTATCGGGGCAATATCAATTTTGCATCAGTATGGCTTTATCCTACAGCTATCTCAATGTCTTCAGTGCCTATTGTATTGCTTTTCCAGCATACATATTGGCTGTTTTGTATCTGCTTATTCTCAAATACCACTACTTTGCCATTTACCTTTACCGAGGTCGCTTTTTTGGTAGCTGGTAGCAATATTTCGTAGTTTCTTTGTTTGGCATTGGTAGCCACTTGTAGCCTTAGCCCAGTAGGCTCTTGTTGTAAATTGTAAGCAACGTAGCCTTGCGAGGCCTCATATTTGAATACTGTATTTACTTTTGTCTCTTTGGTAGCTGCCCAGCGTGGCGCTATGCGTGTAGCACTGTAAGAACTACCAGTATCGACAATACCTATCAGACCTTCTGCCAAGGCATACATCACGGCAGCAGCACCCCAGCGATCGGGTATGCCATGCGATTTCTCTTCTGGTTTAAAATATACTTTACTATCGCTCAAGGTTATGCCAAGTACAAACCATTTTGTATCGCTGCTTTTGCCATTCTCTAGTACTATTTCTTTTATCTCTTTTTCAGGAAATGGATTGTTCAAGCCATAGATACCCACGCCCACGTATGGTGCTTTATCGTTGGTACCTTTCCAAGCTACTTTGAATTGTGGCTTATTTCCTGGCATCCACCAGCCATCTATTTTTTGTGCGTTGATTTCATCGGCGTAAGTGGTAAGATCTTTATATATGATTTTTACAAACCCTACTGCCGATGGGCCAGCTTTGGTGTGCAACAAATAAATAGAGCCTGCTTTTTGACCCACAGCAATACTGGCACTAGGTAAATATCCTTCTTGTGTACTTATTCCTATACAGGCCTTGCTGCTGTTGGCTGCTGGGTCAGTTATTTGAAATGGAATGTCTAAAAATGTTTGCTTGCCTACCACCATTTCATGCAAATCGTTTTTGCCTTCTTTAGTCCATGGGGTAGCTTTGCCAGCATTTTCACCAGAGAAACTGACATTGTTGTACTTGTCCAATGTTATCGGCTGAAATACCATAGTGGGTTTTTCGGGAATTCGCCCTTTGAAAGACCCATGCAAGAAGTCATTGTATTTCGAGGCTAGGGCACTTACACGATTTAAAATATCTACTGCATAATCTTCAGCACCATTCTCAAAAGCTCCATGAGCCAACTCGCCTGCTACCAGCGATAATACACCGCCATTTACATATTCCCATGCAGCATCGTCGCCAAATCCTTTTGTAAATGGGGGATAGATGCCATACCATTCTCCTAGCCCATTCGCAGGTTTGATTTTATATAGTTCTTTGTATTTATTGATGATGCTTACACATTTATCATGACCTATATTTCTATTGAGCGAGTAGGAATTGGAAAGTGAGAAAGATTCACTAAGGTTTACCCCCAAATCTCTCTTTACAGTAAGGTCTTCGGGTACATGGTGGGTATAAAATTTGCCATTCCAAGCCAATGCATCGAGGCGTTGCTGCATATCTGCTGCCAGTTGGGCGATGCGTTTTGCGTCTTCTTTTCTATTGGCAGTTTCCAGCATGATGGCCAATTTTTGGCAAGCATGGATAAAGCCCGTGTTGTCGCCATACATAATGCCAAAACGGGTTTTGTCTTTGTCTATACACATGTGGTCTCCGCCTGCCACAGCGGCATCTTCTTCACACTGAAAATCCCAAGTATCAATGGTAAATCCACGCTTTATCAGTTGGTATTTGGCAGACCAGCGGTAAGGGTCGCTAGTGCAATATTTTACTGCACGCAACGCATTGTCTAGTTTGCCCATCATCCATTGATTGTCGCCAGTGGCTTGCCAAGTAACATAGATGCCCTCTAGAAATATAAATTCCATGTCGGCCTCTACAGGTATGCGTTTGAATTCAAATTTGTAATTGTCAACAGGCTGAATAAAACCTCCGTAGGCAAATCGCTTGTCCCACATGCTAGGTTCTTTTTTGCGCTTGCCAAAATTATCCCATACCATACCGTCAGCCCGTTGGTATTTGGCAAATAAATCTATAGCCGATTTTACATTGGGGTAAAAATATTTCATGCCTTTAAGCGTGTGCACGTGGTCTCGCAACCAAGGCACAAAGGTGAAGTAAAACTCATCTTCTACATAAAAAGGAAAGGCTTCGCCCCCTCGACCCATATCGCTGCCTTCTTCGCTGCCTATCATGGTCCAGTACATTTGGCGAAAAAGTTTGTTGTACGTGCCACTGCCATCGTTTAAGGTGGTTTTGGCATTTACTTCAAAAGAAGTTCTGCTCAGTTCCATGCCTTTCTTATTGGTTGCCACCAGCACATGATAACCTAGTGTACCGCTTATCATAAAGGTAATGCTGCTGGTGTCTGAAGCACTGGCATACTGCCTGCCGCTACCGTCGAACACTGCAATGTTGCAAGGCGAGGCAGCAGTTAAGGTTATTTTTTCTAAGGGCTTATAGATATGGTTCACATCTAGTCCTGTTATGGCAATAGGCGTAGCAGGTTCTGTATGTTCATGTGCCGATGTGTTAATGATGCCAGCACCAATTAGGCCAGCGGTAGCAGTAGCAATAAAGCCTCTTCGGCTATTCTTTGGGGTAGGGGTATTTTTCATTTTGCTATTTGATATTTGATAAGGTTAAATGTATCAAGCTTATTTATCCAACCTATTACTCCAATTCTTTTCTGTAAATAAATATTGGTGTTTCTATTGGTTTCTTTATATTCTTGTAATTCCCCTTCATATATTTGCTTATTTAGTGAAATAGACTTGATAGAAAATAAAGGCTCATAACCCAATCTATACAAACTAAGGCTTTTATTTTGGAAAGAAAAAGCCCTAACATCGTCGAGAAGAAAAACTAAATTATTCAATTGACCTAGTGAGTTATGTTGCATAAGTATGTTTACCGAATCTTCAATTAATAAATTCTTACTCGAAGATTTTAATGTATAATTAATTTTTTCCGTTTTTATACAACTAATCATGTCCGTATCCCAATTTTCTTTATGATAAGACACATAGATACTATCCATTTTAGACTTATCTTGATTTTCGTACACCCAATAGCTACCAGTGATATATGGGAAATAGGCTTTGATATCTTCTTCCACAAAGTATCTTTGTCTCACATCTGAATCTTTTTTGCATCGTTCTTTGCAACAGAACGAGATGAAGATAATTGAAATGATTGTACTTTTAAATTTTAAAGTCTTAAAAAACAACAACATTTAATATTGCTATAAAAGTGAATTGCACTGTTAAAAATCCCAAACACAGAATAATTATTAGAAGGGAACGTCTCCCTTCTAATAATCTCAATTTCCTTATTGTTTCACAAATTTATCATTGACAATGGCTTTTCCATCAGAGATAACTTGTATCAAATACATGTCGCTATTTAGTGATGCTGTATTTATGTTTGAATTAAAAGTATTGGAGTTACCTAAGTCTTGTCTCAATACCTCTACACCCAACATGTTTTTGATAGATACTACAGTGTTGGCAGTTTCTACCAAATTAATATTGAGGTATAATTGTTCTTTTGCAGGATTAGGGTACAATTCGTAAGAAGCCAAGTTTGCATTAGCTGTTGCAGTACCAGTGGGGGTAAAATTGTTTTTTACTGCGGAAGCTATTTGGTTGTCTATTTGCCCTACAAAATAATTGATGCCCGTTACTTTTTTAGATTTAGGGTCAAATATTCTATACACAGATGGAGAACCTGGCCTAGAAAAATAAGAATCTTGTGATCCATAATGCCAAGAAGAACCCCAGGCATTGTTCCACATATAAATATCTATAAATTTAAAATCTGCATTTTTTACAAATTTATATTTATTAGATACCTCGGTGATATCAGCACAACTACCGTCTCCATTTAATCGTTGATTTACATACCATACCGTTAATTTATCTCTGTATTTGTCTATGGTTACATCGGCTTGGTCTGCAGCTTCAATACAATAAGGGCAATCTTTGGGGAATATAACGACCAATAAGGCTTTGCCCTTAGCCAAATCGCCCGCTATAGTTCTAGTTTCCGACGAATAGGGGGCACATTTTGCAACTCCAGGTCTTGGAAATTCTAGTGTTAGGTAATCTTTACTAGGGCCACCAATAGCAATTTCTTCTGCTTCAGTGCCATTAATCGGGAAATTTTGCCCCATGGTCGATTGAGCAATCATCATGCTGCAACAAACAGCTGATATCATTTTTAGAATATTTTTTTTCATAATTTTTAGTTTTAGAATTTGTATAAACTTAAAAAATAACCTTCTATGTTGTTATACTAAGAGCAAGAATATTTGCAAAAAACAATCAAGTCGCTAAGTAATTATTCGCTTTGATTCCAGTTTAAAAATTTGCAAATTAATTATTTAACCATATAATTTGCTCTAGTTATCATCTGTTAGACAACCCTAGTCTTATAGTATTAAAAACGAATTTAGAAATGGTTTTTACCCAAATTCATTTCTATACATCTCATTAGCGGCATTCTTGATTGTACAAATGGAAAAAAATATAAACCATCTCGTTTACCAATTCAGCAACTGTTAAATTGGCACACTAATTATTAAGTGTTCACACCACCGTAGTCTGTTTCACCTTCTCATAATAAACACAAATATCTCTAATGCCGCAGTCGTGGCATTTGGGGCTGCGGGCTGTGCAGATGTAACGCCCATGAAGAATAAGCCAATGATGGCTAATGTGCACCAGTTCTTTGGGTATGTGTCGTAGCAATTGTATCTCTACTTCATAAGGATTTTTGGCTGTAAGTGTTGCCAAGCCTATGCGCTTAGAAACCCTGAAAACGTGCGTATCTACCGCCATGGTAGGTTGGTTGAAGATAACGGAAGCAATTACATTGGCCGTTTTTCTTCCTACACCAGGTAGTTTTTGTAAATCCCCTACGTCTGATGGTACTTCGGTGCCGAAATCATTGACCAGCATTTGGGCCATGCCAATCAAATGTTTTGCCTTATTGTTGGGAAAGGAAATGCTGCGTATGAGATTAAAAACCTCGTCAAAGGTTCCCAAAGCAAGTGCTGGTGCATCGGGAAAACGGCTAAAGATGCTAGGTGTTGTTAGGTTTACCCGCTTATCGGTACATTGTGCACTTAGTATTACGGCTACTAACAATTCAAAAGGAGAGTTGTAAAGCAACTCCGTTTCTGCATTGGGTGCGTTAATCGAAAAATAAGTTATAAACTTTTCAAATCGTTCTTTCTTGGTCATGGACAAAAATACACCAAAAAATGGTGATTGAGTCCATGAAATATAAAAAGGGAAAAGCTAAAATCTATTTCTAGAATAAGCCAAGATATTGTCTACAATACTTGCTGATGGCTCAAACCGCACCTTGTCTAGTGTGTCTTTCACCATTTGTGCTTCATAAAAAACATCGGCCAAGTAATCCTCTTTGATAATGGCCAATTCAAGATGTTTCTTGTCAGCGGTGGAGTATTTTTCTCCATATACAAAGCCAATCACATCATTCGGGGTAAATACTTTTATCATAGGCTATATTGCTGTTTTGTAGTTTTTTTCTCAAATTTATTAGTGCATACCGCATACGCCCTAGGGCAGTGTTGATGCTTACTCCAGTAGCATCGGCAATTTCTTGAAAACTCATATCGTTGTAGTGACGCATAATCACTACTTGTTTTTGCTGTTCAGGCAAGGTATCTATCATGTTTCTTACCGCCACATCGCTTTCTTCTTTCAACTGAATAGATTCGGCAGAATCTTCAGAAAAGGAAAGGGAATTAAACACATTGCTTCCGTCCTCAAGAACGATGGTAGGATGTCTTTTATTGCGACGAAATTGGTCGATAGCCATATTGTGGGCTATACGCAATATCCAAGGCAAAAATTTCCCCTCTTCATTATATTCTCCAGACTTTAGTTTATTGATAACTTTGATAAAAGTTTCTTGCAACAAATCTTCTGCCACATAACGGTCTTTGACTATTAAGTAAATCGCAGTAAATATTCTTGATTTGTGTTTTTTCACCAAGCCTTCAAGAGCACTCTCGTTTCCATGGATATAAAGTTGAACCAACTCGCTATCACTTTTTTCTTTCATCATCATTCAGAAATCTATTTGGTAACGTAGAGGTTCTTTACATATTGTGCTTGGTTAATGTTATTAGAATAAAAAATTATAATGCTAAAATAGTCTTTTTTGTAAAATATCACAAATATTTTTGAGTTCTGTACACTTTATTTACGCAATTTTGTTGTACTTGAAATGAACAAATATTGCTATGCCCAATTCTACGGTACTTTCAGACGATTTAATATTAGAAGATTTAGATCCTAAAAAATATATTATCATCAAAAACGCCAAGGTCAATAATTTAAAAAGCCTTAGCGTTGCCATCCCTCGCAATAAATTAATTGTTATTACTGGCTTGTCAGGTTCGGGTAAGTCGTCTTTAGCATTCGATACGCTGTTTGCCGAAGGTCAGAGAATGTATGTAGAAAGCCTTAGCTCCTATGCCCGCCAGTTTCTAGGCCGCATGGAAAAACCAGAAGTCGAATACATCAAAGGTGTATCGCCTGCAATTGCGATTGAGCAAAAAGTAAATACCAAGAATCCCCGCTCTACAGTAGGCACCAGCACCGAGATTTATGATTATTTAAAATTATTATTTGCCCGCATAGGGAAAACCATTTCACCAAAATCGGGCAACGAGGTAAAAAAAGATACCGTTTCAAATGTGCTGGATTATGTAAATGCCCACCCAAATGGTACTAAGATAATGATTTTGTCGCCACTGGAATATGAAGACAAAAAGAAGGCAGATGTATTGAATTTGTTGCTGCAAAAAGGATTTACCAGAGTGGTGACCGAGGGTGTGCTTTATGAAATAGAAGCTTTAATTGCAGATGCCGCAACCTTGAAAAAAGCAAAAGCAATATTCGTTTTGATAGACCGTGCTGCCGTAGCCAAAGACGATGAAGACAATAACTACCGCCTTTCTGACTCTATTCAAACAGCTTTTTACGAAGGCGATGGTCAGTGCCGTATAGAAATTCCCAATGGCGAGAGCAGAGATTTTTCTGACAAATTCGAGCTTGACGGAATTGCGTTTGAAGAGCCCAGCATCAATCTTTTTAGTTTTAACAACCCTTATGGTGCCTGCAAAACTTGTGAAGGATTTGGCCATGTGCTAGGTATTGACGAAGATTTGGTGATTCCGGATAAATCGCTTTCTGTATATGAAAACGCCCTCGCCCCGTGGCGTGGCGAGAAAATGCAAGAATGGCTAACACCGCTTTTAAAGAATGGAATAAAATTCGATTTTCCAATCCATCGCCCATTTAATGAGCTAAATGCTAAAGAGCAACAACTACTATGGGATGGCAACAAATATTTTACAGGGTTGAATGATTTCTTCAAAGACTTGGAATCCAAAACCTATCAAATTCAGTATCGGGTCATGTTGAGCCGCTATCGTGGGCGTACCACTTGTCCCGATTGCAAGGGCTCTAGGTTGCGTAAAGATGCTGGTTATGTAAAGATTGGTGGCAAATCCATCATCGACATTGTGTTGCTTTCTTTTGAAGATGTGTTGAAATTTTTCAAATCAATAGAATTAGAAGCCAACGACAAAAAAATTGCCGATAGAATTGTCAAAGAAATAACCAGCCGCCTTGAATATTTGGAAAAGGTAGGTTTGAGTTACCTTACCCTGAACAGACTTACTTCTACACTTTCAGGTGGTGAATTCCAAAGAATAAAATTGGCAACATCCCTAGGCAGTGCATTAGTGGGGTCGATGTATATACTCGATGAGCCTAGCATAGGGCTGCACCCAAGAGACACCATGAAGTTGATAGAAGTATTGCTGCACTTGCGAGATTTGGGAAATACAGTAATAGTAGTAGAGCACGAAGAGGAAGTAATGCGGGCTGCCGACCAAATCATTGACATAGGTCCAGATTCTGGGTCGAATGGTGGAGAACTCATTTTTCAAGGTCACATTGGTGTATTGAACAAAAACATACACTCGCATACTTACAAATACCTGACTGGGCAAGAAACGATAGAAATACCGAAGCAACGCCGTGGTTGGCTAGACCATATTTCCATCATTGGGGCAAGGGAAAATAATTTACAAAATGTAAGTGTGAAAATACCCTTGCATGTAATGACGATGATTACAGGAGTAAGTGGCTCTGGAAAATCTACCTTGATTAAAAAAATATTTTACCCAGCCATTACCAAATTGTATGGTAGCTTCAATGACTTCACTGGCAAATTTGACAAGATTGAAGGCAGCCTGCACAAGGTTACTCAGGTGGAATTTGTAGATCAAAATCCCATTGGTAAATCTTCACGATCCAATCCTGTAACGTATGTGAAAGCTTACGACGCCATTCGTCAATTATATGCCGATTTGCCACTTTCAAAAACTCGAAGTTATACGCCAGGGCATTTTTCTTTCAACGTTGAGGGCGGTCGTTGCGAAACCTGTCAAGGGGAGGGCGTGGTGACTATAGAGATGCAATTTATGGCCGATATTCATTTGAAATGTGAGGCTTGTCACGGAAAGCGATTTAAGCAAGAATTGCTAGAAGTAAAATACAAAGAAAAAGATATTAGCGATGTGCTGGAAATGACTATCGAAGACAGTCTGGAATTTTTCAAAGATAAACCTAAAATTGCTGAAAAGTTAAAACCATTGTTCGATGTGGGTTTAGGATACATTCGCCTAGGGCAAGCCTCGAATTCACTAAGTGGTGGCGAGGCACAACGTGTAAAGTTGGCTTTATTTCTAGGGCGAGGTGCCGTAGAGGCCAAAGACCATGTGATATTTATTTTCGATGAGCCTACTACAGGTTTGCATTTTCATGACATTAAAAAATTGCTGGCAGCGATGAATGCACTTGTGGTGCAAGGCAATACGGTAATAGTGATAGAACACAATGTAGAAATGATTAAATGTGCCGATTGGATTATAGACTTAGGCCCAGAAGGCGGAGACAAGGGTGGAAAAGTAACTTTTGAAGGTACACCCGAACAAATGATTTTATTGAAAGACAACCATACGGCAAGGTTTCTTAAAGAAAAGATGACTTCTACAATGAGTTTAAAAGCGTAATTTTATAAAAAAAATTCTATCCTCATAATACCATAACTATGAAAATCGGGATTGTTTGCTACCCCACCTTTGGCGGCAGTGGCGTAGTAGCTACAGAACTAGGTTTGGCACTCGCCAAAGAAGGGCATCAGATTCATTTTATCACCTATACCCAACCAGCTAGGTTAGATTTTTTTAATGAAAATCTGTTTTACCACGAGGTGGATATTTCCAATTATCCATTGTTCCAATACCCGCCCTACGAGCTGGCACTCGCCAGTAAAATGGTGAATGTGGTAAAGTACGAAAAACTAGATTTGCTGCACGTGCACTATGCGATACCGCATGCATCAGCAGCGTACATGGCAAAGCAAATCTTGATTCAAGAAGGCATTTATATTCCTGTAGTAACTACACTGCACGGTACAGACATTACGCTAGTGGGCAGAGATGCTACCTACGAGCCAGTAGTTACCTTTAGCATCAACCAATCCGATGGGGTCACGGCTGTCTCCGAAGATTTAAAAATGGAAACCTACAGCCATTTCAAAATTACCAAAGACATCACCGTTATCCCGAATTTTATTGATTTAGAAAAATTTAAAAAACAGAAGAAAGACCATTTCAAATCGGCGATTTGTCCGCATGGTGAAAAATTGTTGGTGCATACCTCTAATTTTCGTCCTGTAAAAAGGGTACAAGACGTAATCAAAGTATTTCAAAAGGTAAGGGAAAAAATTCCTGCAAAGCTACTGCTCGTTGGCGATGGCCCAGAACGTATCAAGATGGAAGCATTGTGTAGAGAAATGAGCACTTGTACCGATGTGCGTTTTTTGGGCAAGTTAGATGCTGTAGAAGAAGTGCTTTCCGTAGCCGATTTGTTTTTGATGCCTTCTGACAAAGAAAGTTTTGGTTTGGCTGCACTAGAGGCCATGGCTTGCGAGGTGCCACTTATCTCGACCAATGCCGGCGGACTTCCAGAGCTAAATATTCAAGGCATAACAGGTTTCATGAGCGAGGTAGGCGACGTTGATGATATGGTGAAAAATGCTTTGTATATACTGCAAGACGACCAATTGCCAACATTTAAAAAGAATGCCTTAGCACGTGCAAAGGAATTTGATATTAAAAAAATATTGCCCCATTACGTAGCGGTTTATGAAAAAGTGCTGGAAGAAAGTGCAGTAAAGGCATATTAATATTGGGCTTATAAGATTTTCCTTTACGGTTAGGATATATAGAAGGAAGAGATTCTAATTAAAAAATTGTTTAAAAATTGCAATATTTTAATAAAAAATAGTCTAATTGCAAGAGTATTTCTGATAATATCCTTATCTGATTTAATATATGATTAGCCCCCTAGTGATTTAGTGCTATTGTCTATTTTAAATTAAATCAAAAATGAAACAATCCCTTCTCTACGTCTTATTTTTATTCGCAAGTACCTCCTGTTTTGGTCAAGTTTCTTCCTTTCCATGTGCAGAAGGATTTGGTGCTAAAGCCCTTGGTGGCAGAGGTGGTAAAGTAATATACGTCACAAACCTTAACGATAGCGGACAAGGCAGTTTCCGGGCAGCTTGCGAGGCTAGTGGTGCACGCACTGTACTGTTCAAGGTTAGTGGATTAATATCATTGAAATCAAGAATCAACATTACAAATCCATACCTTACCATTGCAGGGCAAACAGCCCCAGGAGATGGTATTTGTATCAGGGGAGGGCAGCTAAGTGTCAATACCCACGATGTGATTGTGCGTTACATTCGTTCTCGTGCAGGCGACAATGCCGAGTATGATTCTGGTGTCAATCCCGACAATCGAGATTGTTTTGAAATTCAAAATGAAACCACGCCTCCTTACAATGTTATTTTTGACC
>JAAFID010000041.1 GCA_013297765.1 Cytophagales bacterium
TACTGCCCCAGGATTATGCGTAAATATTTGCCCCACTGCCCCCTCATCAATAGGTGGAATGGTAAGCCTTGGCAAAGTATTTCTTGTTTGTGTTGTGAAAATAGTGGTTTGTAAATAGAAGGGAATATTTCTACTATTTCCTCCATTCACATTAAGTATTGCATCATTTCTATTCATTTTTGTATAGCTGATGGTAAAGCTAGTACCAGGCGGTACATTGCGAACTCTTCCAGTATATATGTATTGGCGGGTATCGTTGTCTATATCGGTAATGGAAGGATTGATGACTTTTACCAAAGTTGATCTATCGCTGAACTGAAAGTATGCTGTATCTTGATCAGTAATAAGTCGAGGATCTCTATTTAGGGACTCAATACTCATAAACAAAACCATTGTAAATTCTATTTCAGAATTCGCTACAAATTTTGCTGTGATTTCGCCTGCTTTTAAGTGTGTGGCTTGCACATTATTTGAAGTACAAAATAGGAAAGCAACTAAAAATACCCAAACTAAAAATAGTTTGTGGGTCTTGCCTCTATTGGGTATGTGAAGACTGGTTTGCACAGAGAATATTTTATTTAAAATAAAACAAATGTATCGCTGCTATGTTTAATAAAGCAAACGATTACTTGCAAATTAGCCAAAAGAATTGTAATCGTAAATGAATTGCTCAATTACTTGCCTAATAGAAATAGCATCATTGAGCATTTTAAAATTGATCAAATAAAAACACCATTAAAAATATTTTGTATTGTTTGTTACCGTTTGGCAATGTATTTTTGACGGCGTTTTGGAATAAAATGTATTATTAAAATTATAACAACATAAAAAATGAATTGGTTTGTAAAAACATTCTCGGGTTCGATTGGGAGAAAATTATTGATGGCTCTAACCGGCCTTTTTTTATGCACCTTTCTAGTCATACATCTGATTGGAAACCTGCAATTGCTAAAAACAGATGGCGGCGAAGCATTTAATCACTATGCTAAGTTTATGACCAGCAACCCACTCATTAAAACAGTATCTTATTTGCTTTACACCAGTATATTGGCACATGCTGTGTTTGCTCTTTTACTTACCATTGCCAATCGCAAAGCTAGGCCACAAGGATATACTGTGGTAAATAACCAAAGTAGTTGGTCTTCTAGAAATATGGGTATTTTGGGTACTATTGTGCTTGCATTTATTGTGTTTCACATGAAAGATTTTTGGGCAGAATATCATTTTGAGGATTTGCCTATGTACACATTGCAAGATGGTACAGTAGTAAAAGATTTATATTTAGAAGTTATGAATGCTTTCAAAAGTGGCATTTATGTAGCCTTGTACGTGGTGTGTATGGGTGCTATAGGTTTCCACTTGTGGCATGGCTTTGAAAGTGGATTTCAAACATTAGGGTTGAATCACAAGAAATACACGCCTTTCATAAAAACCACAGGTAAAGTATTCTCTGTTGCTATTTCAATAGCATTTGCCATTATTCCATTGACCGTATATTTCTTTAGACAATAACTAGATAGCAATCTTTTTCACATGATACTAGATTCAAAAATACCTGCTGGCCCAGTTGCAGAGAAATGGGGCAAACATAAATTTGGTCTTAAATTGGTAAACCCTGCCAATAAGAGAAAATATGAGATAATCGTTGTAGGCACAGGTCTTGCAGGTGCTTCTGCCGCTGCTTCTCTTGCCGAATTGGGGTACAAGGTTAAAGCATTTTGTTTTCAAGATAGTCCTCGCCGTGCACATAGTATAGCTGCGCAAGGCGGTATCAACGCTGCAAAAAATTACAAAAATGATGGCGACAGCGTCTATCGTTTGTTTTATGACACCATTAAAGGTGGAGATTATAGAGCCAGAGAAGGCAATGTTTATCGCCTAGCCGATGTAAGCCGCAATATCATTGACCAGTGCGTTGCTCAAGGCGTACCGTTTGCAAGAGAATATGGAGGATACCTAGACAATCGTTCCTTTGGTGGTTCGCAGGTATCACGCACTTTTTATGCACGTGGACAAACAGGACAGCAGCTATTGTTAGGGGCTTACAGTGCACTTTCTCGCCAAATTGCTGAGGGCAACGTAACCATGTATGCTCGTACAGAAATGCTAGACCTAGTAATGGTAGATGGCGTAGCACAAGGCATCGTTACTAGAGATTTGGTAACTGGCGAAATAAAATCTCATGCTGCACATGCGGTATTGCTGTGTACTGGAGGTTATGGAAACGTATTCTATTTATCTACCAATGCTCAAGGTTCCAATGTAACTGCGGCATGGAGAGCACACAAAAGAGGAGCATATTTTGCCAATCCTTGCTTTACCCAAATTCACCCTACTTGTATTCCAGTTTCAGGCGATCATCAATCAAAATTGACCTTGATGAGCGAAAGTTTAAGAAACGATGGCAGAGTATGGGTACCTAAAGCCCCTGGCGACAAACGCCCAGCAGACCAAATACCAGAGGCAGAAAGAGATTACTTTTTAGAAAGGAAATATCCTTCTTTTGGTAATTTAGTGCCTAGAGATGTTGCCTCTCGCAATGCCAAAGAACAATGTGATGCTGGTAAAGGTGTAGGTGGAAGTGGGCTTGCAGTATATCTTGATTTCTCAGATTCTGTAAAAAGAAATGGAGCAGCTTGGGTAAAAGAGAAGTACGGCAACTTGTTTGATATGTACGCCCAAATTACTGGCGAAGACCCCTACAAATCGCCAATGCGTATCTATCCAGCTGTACATTACACCATGGGTGGATTGTGGGTAGATTATAATTTAATGACCACTGTAAAAGGTTTATACGCTTTGGGAGAATGCAATTTCTCTGACCATGGTGCCAATAGATTAGGTGCTAGTGCGTTGATGCAAGGCTTGGCCGATGGCTATTTTGTGATTCCTTACACTGTTGGCGACTACCTTGCTACCATTGGCCCCAAACCAATAGATGCTACTCACCCTGCATTTAAAGAAGCAGAAAATAGTGCCAAAGATTATGTAAAAAAATTACTTGCCATAAACGGAACAAAAACCGTTACCGAATACCACCGTGAGCTAGGGCATATTATGTGGGACTATTGTGGCATGTCGAGAAGTGAAGAAGGTCTGAAGAAAGCAAAAGCAATGATTCAGGAATTGAAAGCAGATTTTTGGCGCAATGTAAAAGTTGCTGGTGAGGGCGAAGAGCTTAACCAATCGCTGGAAAAGGCTGGCAGAGTGGCCGATTTTATTGAACTTGGGGAATTGATGGTAGATGATGCTCTAGCAAGAAATGAATCTTGTGGTGGACACTTCCGTGTAGAATATCAAACAGCCGATGGCGAGGCACAGCGTGATGACGAAAATTATGCTTATGTCGCCGCTTGGGAATTTAAAGGCGAAGGGCAGCCCGAGCAAGTGCATAAGGAGGCTTTGGTCTATGAAACTGTAAAATTGACACAAAGAAGTTATGTATAGTTTTCTGTCTTTTTAGAAAACCATTTATTAATAAAATATTCGTAATTAAAATATCAATTATGTCGGGAAATATGAATCTGACTTTGAAAGTTTGGAGACAAAAAGACGAAAAGTCAAAAGGTAAGATAGTCGATTATCAGGTAAAAGGAATATCGCCCGATATGTCTTTTCTTGAAATGTTTGATGTGCTAAACGAAGACATCATTAAAAAAGGAGAAACGCCCATTGCCTTTGATCACGATTGCCGTGAAGGAATATGTGGTTCATGCAGTATGCACATCAACGGAAGGCCTCACGGCCCTAAGTCAGGCATTACTACTTGTCAATTGCACATGCGTTCATTTAAAGATGGCGATACCATAGTAGTAGAGCCGTGGAGAGCAGCAGCATTTCCAGTATTAAAAGATTTAGTAGTTGATCGTTCAGCATTTGACCGCATCATACAATCAGGAGGATTTATATCGGTAAATACAGGCGAGGCGCCTGATGCCAATGCCATTCCTATTCCTAAAAAATATGCCGATGAAGCATTCGATGCTGCTACTTGCATTGGCTGTGGGGCTTGCGTGGCAGCTTGCAAAAATTCCTCTGCTATGCTTTTTGTGTCGGCCAAAATATCTCAATTGGCACTTTTGCCGCAAGGTGAGGCAGAGGCCAAGCAACGTGTAGAAAGTATGATAGACCAAATGAATGAAGAAGGATTTGGTGCCTGCTCAAATACAGGAGCCTGCACTGCCGAGTGCCCCAAAGAAATAAGCCAAGTAAATATTGCTAGGTTAAATAGAGAATATATTTCTGCTAAATTAACTTCTGACAACGTTTAATTTTTTATACAATTTGTATCAAATTGCCCTTTATCAGCGTTGGTAAAGGGCAATTTTGTTTTAAAGCGTTTTATATTTGCATACGTGTATTGACCCTACAACCCAATCTATGAAAAAATATTTTTCACTTCTTTTTTTTCTATGCTTTATTTCGGTGGCACATGCCCAAACTAAAGTAGTGGTTGGAAGAATATTGGACAGCGTAAGTTTAAAGCCAATTCAAGATGTATTGGTAGTAAACAAAGCGACTAGCTTAACTACACTAACCAATGAAGATGGTTTTTTTTATCTTAAAATGAACCGTACAGATACCTTGGTATTGTACTTAATTGCTTATTATCCTAGATATTTTTACGTTGCTACTGATGCCGAATATGCAAAGCAAGCACATGTAATGATGCTAAAGCCCAATATAGAGCAACTGAAAGAAGTAGAAGTTTTTGGCAAAAGAAAGGAAGTTGATAAATATCCCTTCAACAGTGTGCCAGCGACGATACTGAATCCCATGTCATTTTTGTACGAACGCTATAGCAAGAAGTACAGGCAGTACAGCAAACTGCAAGAAATAATAGAAAAGAAAGATCGTGAAGAATATCTACAACGACTAAGAAACCAGCGATTCACCAAAGAACTTGTCATGGCTGTGACAGAAATAGAGCCCGAAGAAGTAGCCGAATTTATGCAAAAGAGTAGCTTCTCGAAATCGTTTTTAGAGCAAGCCAACGATTATGAGTTGATGGTAGAAATAATCAAAAAATACAAATGGTGGACAGAGAGAAAGTGATAGGCAAGATGAACAATACATCGGTTTCCCCTGCAATTACCATTCTTGGTGCAGGACTAGTAGGTTGCTTGCTAGGTATTTATTTGAAAAAAAGAGGTCAGGCCGTAACCATCTACGAAAAGCGAACCGACCCAAGAATTTCTAAAGCTACGCAAGGGCGATCTATCAATTTGGCTTTAAGCGACAGAGGTCTCGCAGCACTTGCCCATATAGGGCTTGATCAAGAAATACTTCGACACGCAGTAGCTATGAATGGTAGAATGGTTCACACCCTAGAAGGAAATACCAATTTTCAACCATACCATCACGAGGGCAAAACTATCTATTCTATTTCTAGAGCAGCACTTAATTTGTTGCTACTGCAAACTGCTGAGCAATATGATATTCCTGTGCACTTTGACCATGCTTGCAAACAAGTAGATTTTAAAAACAATCAAATAACGTTGACCAATCAGGGTAAAGTGTTTCAAGAAAAATACGAATATCTTTTTGGTGCAGATGGTGCTTATTCGGCTCTACGTCAATCTATGCAAGACCATCAAGGGTTTAATTTTTCACAGCAATATCTAGATTATGGATATAAAGAATTCCATATTCCCAAAAGCAATGAAAATACACTAGATCTTAATGTATTACACATTTGGCCTCGTCATGATTTTATGCTTATTGCCCTGCCCAATAACGATGGTAGTTATACTGCCACGTTATTTTTGCGACTAAAAGGTAAAAATTCGTTTGAGTCCATAAATTCAAGAAGTGAGGTGACGCAATTTTTTACTCAATTTTTTAAAGATGTATATCCCATGATTGAAAATGCGGATGACACTTTTTTACAATCTGCCACAGGCAGTATGGTTACTATTCAAACTAATCCTTGGGTATGGCACGAAAATACCTGCCTATTGGGCGATGCGGCACATGCCATAGTTCCTTTTTATGGACAAGGCATGAATGCTGGGTTTGAAAGTGTGCGGCTGCTATGCGAAGCTTTAGATACGAACAATAATTTTATAACTACGATAAAGGATTTTGCATCGCATCGTATTTTAAATACCAATGCGATAGCTACCTTAGCAGCCAATAATTTTATTGAAATGAGGGATTTAGTAGCAAATGAAAGATTCTTATTTAGAAAAAAAATTGAATCGTGGTTGTTGCAACATTTTCCAGCTCAATTTCAAACAGTATATTCTTTAGTTACCTTTAGCACAATGCCATACGCAGGGGCATTGAAACAAGCAGAAAAGCAGCAAAAAATGTTTGATGAAATGATGGCTGAGGAGCAAATTTCTAAAAATTGGGAAAGTGATGAGGCTAAAAATAGGGTAGAAGTTATTTTTTATAAATATTTTCCTAAAGATTAAAGATTATTTGTAAATAATCAGCTTAGACTCTAATAAATCTAGTGTATTAAATTCGTCTTGTACCACTAACTTTAATACCTATTACTGGGCTGAAGACTTGTAATAAAGCGTAGAGCAATTTGATTGTTGCAATATTTTATGTGCTGCAGTATTTACATCTGTAGTAGTTACGGCATTCAGCATGGTTAGCTCTTTGTTTACTAAGTTAGCATCGCCTAGTGCTGCTGCAAATGCTAGGTTCATAGCTCTATTCAACAGTTCTACTTGCCCAAATACATGCGAAGATTCTGCTTGGTTTTTTACTTTCTGCAACCCCTCGGCCAATACACCACTTGCCAAAAAATCACTCAATACTTGTTGTATAGCCTCGTCGCCTGTTTCTGCCGAAATTCCTTTATTCAATTTTCCTTCAATAATCAACAGCCCAGTCTCAGTAGCCCCAGAAAGATGGGCATTGATAGAATTAAATATTTTTTTATCTTTCACCAATTCTTGGTACAATATAGACGATTTGCCCCTCCCCAAAATATCACTCAGCATATCGGCAGCGTAATAGTCAGCATCTAGTTTTGCAGGCGAATGATATACCTTATACACCGCATTCAATGGCACATCTGCAATAGTTTCTAGCAAACGTGGGGAGGTTTGCAGTGGTTCTGTTGGCAAATTTCTAAGATAAGGTTTTCCAGCAGAAATAGGGGCAAACCATTTATCACAAAGTTGTTTTACTTGCTCTAGTGTTACATCGCCAGCAATGACTAAATAAGCGTTGTTGGGAATATAATATTTGCTAAAAAATGCCTTCACATCATCCATCGTTGCTTCTTCTATATGAGATATTTCTTTGCCTATAGTAGCCCAGCGATAAGGATGGGTGGTGTATGCCAATGGACGTAATTTTAGCCAAACATCGCCATACGGCTGGTTGAGGTAACGTTGTTTAAATTCCTCTATCACCACACTACGCTGTACCTCTAGTACTTTAGGGTCAAATGACAAGGAAAGCATTCTATCAGACTCTAGCCAAAAAGCCGTTTCCAAATTGTTGCTTGGCACAGTAATGTAGTAGTTGGTAATATCGTTTGAAGTAAATGCATTGTTTTCCCCACCTACCTTTTGCAGAGGTTCGTCGAAAGAGCCTATATGCTGAGAGCCACCAAACATAAGGTGTTCAAATAAGTGTGCAAAACCCGTTTTGTGTTCTTCCTCATCTTTTGCACCTACGTTGTAGAGTAGGTTCAGCACCGCCATAGGGGCACTGTGGTCTTCATGTACATATACCTGCAAACCGTTGTCGAGTACAAATTGTTCGTAATTGATCATGTAAAAATTATCCAATTTAAAGGAATGCAAAAATAGAATACTTATGCTGGAATGTTTATTTATTTGAAAAAATACTTTGAGCCAAAAAATATAGGAACGCTTCAATCAGTACAAAACAGGCTTTTTAAGACTCAATAAAGCCTTATATAAATTAGTGTTAGGAATATATCAAGTTTACCTTGTTACAGGTTTAGCTTTATCATCTATAGTTTGCTCAATACTTCCTTTTTTAAAAATCAATCTTAGCGAAGAATCATTGGTAAAATAGGCGTAAACCCAATTAATGAACACCTGTACTCTATTTTTCATGCCCATTAGTAGCAATACGTGCAGAAACATCCATATTACCCAAGCAAAAAAACCTTGGAAGCTAACGAATGGTAAATCTACTACTGCTTTATTTTTGCCAACGGTGGCCATCGTTCCCTTATCGTGGTATTCAAATGGAGCAGTAATTTTTCCGTCTTTAAAATATGATGCCAAATAAGCCGCTTGAGAAGTAGCAACATTGGCTAGTTGTGGATGCCCTTGCGGATATTTTTCAGTTTCCATGTAGGCGATGTCGCCTATCGCAAAAATATGCTCATACCCCAATACTTTACAGTTTCTATCTACCCTTATTCGATTTCCACGTTCTAGTTTGGCATTTACCAAGCCGCTCAATACATTGCCTTTGATTCCCGCCGACCATATCAAAGTGTTGGTAGTAATAGAGGATCCATTGCTAAGCAGTACTGTTTGCCCATCATATTCTTTTACCCTAGTTTGAAGCAAAATTTTCACCCCCATGGCTTCCAAATACTGTTTGGATTTTTGTTGCGAAGCTACCGACATAGGGCCTAGCGTAGCATCACTACCTTCTATCAGGTATATATTTACCAATTGATAATCAAAATCTGGGTAATCTTTTGGTAAAATATTTTTTTTCATTTCTGCCAACGAGCCAGCCAACTCTACGCCAGTAGCCCCACCGCCAGCAATCACAATATTGAATAGACTTTTTTTTCTATCTTCAGAGGCAAATGTGGCTTCTTCAAAATTTTCCAATATATGTTGCCTTAGCCTCATGGCCTCTACGGTAGATTTCATGGGAAAAGCAAATTTTTCAATCTGCTCGTTGCCAAAAAAATTGGTGGTTGCACCAGTAGCTATCACCAGCATATCGTATTTAAAATCTCCAATATTGGTACACAGCAGGTTTTGTTCACTAATGATTTGGAGTACTTCTGCAACTCGAATCCTCACATTGCTGATGTCTTGAAAAACCTTGCGTAATGGAAATGAAATAGCACTAGGCTCTAGGTTTGCAGAGGCAACTTGATAAAAAAGTGGTTGAAATTGGTGGTGGTTGTTTTTATCAATTAGCAATACTTCTAAATTTTGGTGAGCCAATTTTCTAGCCAATTTTAGGCCTGCAAAACCAGCACCTACGATGATTACTTTCATACATTCGAATTTTAAAATTCTGCTAAAAAATCTGTGCCCGATTACTCAAGGAGCTAGATAGGTAGCATGAGTAATGATTTACCTATACTATCTATCAGTACCATATCTCTGCTTCTTTTTTGTCGTGCTTAGGTTTTTTGTATTTTTGTTTCATGTAGTTGGCATCTTCTAAGCCTTCATTTTTGCCGTATTTACGCAATATACGTTTTCTGTAGCGTTCTTTTGCTGCGTAAGAATTTTTCACCTTGCCGCCTCTATACACTGCACTTGGGTGCATTCCTCGCTTCATATTTTTAACTACAATATCGCCTTGGTAGTTGGCCATCTTTTTCTGTTTAATTCTTATTTTGCGAGCAGTCGATTGCAATGCCCGTACCGATAAATCGCCATTGTAAGAAGCTATTTTTCTGTTTTTCTCTTCTCTGTATGCAGCACGTTTTTCTAAATAATTGTTGGGCAAATCGCCTTGATAGTTTGCCCTGCGTTTGTCATTGATTCTGGCATCAGAGCCATCTACCACTAAGTCGCCACTATAATTTGCTCGCTCTTTGTCGTTGGTTCTTAGTTTTTTCTCATTTATAACTATATCGCCAGAGTAATTTGCTTGTTCTTTGTCGGTTTTTCTAATTTTTGATTGGTTTACTACAATATCGCCCTCGTATTTTGATATTTTTTTATCTGTTTCTCTGGTTTTTTTATCGTTCACTATTACATATGCACCTTCGTGCCTTGGTGCTTCTGCTCTTGGTTTTCTAGGGTCTATATCGCCAGTATAGTTTTTGATTTTTTGAGAGGTAATAAATGCTTGGTTAGTGGGCAGTGGCACATAGCTATCTCGCTTAGGTAGTTGCATTCTAGATTTAGGTATTTCTGTGTCGCCAGTGTACCGAGACATTTTTTGTGAAGATTTTCTGCTAGGGTCTGATGATTTCATGCGGGTGTCGCCGCTATAAGCATTCATTCTTTTTGATTCTTTTTCCGATGGGTCACGCCCCACTTTTGATTCACCTACCTTTACTTCATTGGTGCTTTTGCCTGCGTGGTTCATAGGCTTGCCATCGCCACTATAATTATTTTCATTTTTAGCATTGCGTTCTGCTTTTTTTGCCCGCTCTATTCTTCCCTTGTGTTCCTCTTCGTCTTGAGCTATTGCAGTGGTGGTGATAAAAAATAAACTAATCAATGCTATCCATGATAGTTTGCTACTATGCTTAAGTATAGTAGCTGTATCTAAAAATTTATGGAAAGAGGTAAATGTTGCCAATGAATGAGGTTTCTAAATGTGTGTTTTGCGTGGTGCTCTTAGCTTTTTTGGTTGTTTTTTATTTACCAATCCATTGTTTTTATCTTTTGTCTTTTTTTGTTTTTTCGATTCTTTCAATTGTCCATCTTCATCAAACAAATTCATATCGGCCTCGCTAGTCTGCCCTAGTCCTGGACATGGGTAGTCTTTTTTATGACATCCAGCTAGGCAAGCAGCTACCCATAGCCCTGCAATCACCATCAATGGATATAAAGAAGAAGTTTTTATAAATCTCATATTGTCAAAAATACCGAATTAAACCTATATCTACAATGCCTAAATTTCTATTTGAGGGCAGGTTTTTCTTTAACGCTAATATGCCAGCAAATCGTTTACTTTTTGCAACAATCTTTTTTGGGGTAGAAAATTTTCTTCTAGGTCTTTGGCAAATGGTACTGGTGTATCTAGGCTACCTAGCCTTGTTACTGGAGCGTCTAGATACTGAAAACATTGCTCGCCCACCCATGCAGCAATTTCAGAGGCAATGCTACCTGTAAGGCAATCTTCTGTTAGTACCAAAGCTTTTCCTGTTTTCATTACAGAAATTTTTACTGCCTCTTTATCCCATGGTAAAAGAGTTCTCAAATCTATGATTTCTAGGTCTCCAGTAGTCATCTTACTGGCTTCTAATGCCCAATGCACCCCCATGCCATAGGTGATAATGGTCATATCGACACCAGTTTTTATCGTATTGGCCTTGCCAATTTCTATACTATAATACCCTTCAGAAACCTCTTCGCTAATAGCTCTGTAGAGGGCTTTGTGCTCAAAATACAATATAGGATTAGGGTCTGCGATGGCTGCATTGAGCAAACCCTTAGCATCTGTAGGAGTGGAGGGAAATACAATTTTTAAACCTGGTGTATGAAAAAACCAAGCCTCGGTAGATTGAGAGTGGTATGGTCCTGCACCTACACCTGCACCAGTAGGCATACGAATCACAACATCGGCTGGCTGCCCCCAGCGGTAGTAGCTTTTGGCCAAATTATTTACTATTTGATTGAACCCACAGGTTACAAAATCGGCAAATTGCATTTCTACAACTGTTTTGTAATCTTTGATAGCTAGTCCTAGTGATGCACCTATTATAGCCGATTCGCATAGCGGCGTATTGCGTATTCTTTCTTTGCCAAATATTTCGACTAAACCTTCTGTTACCTTAAATACGCCACCATATTCGGCTATATCTTGCCCCATTAAAATCAATTGGGGAAAACGTTCGAGACTTTGCTTTAGCGCCTCTGCAATGGCATCTACGTACCTTAAAGTTTTTAAATTGTCAATAGCAATACTTGGTTTATTTGAACATGGTGCGTAGATATCCATCAGTTCATTTGCAGTATTGGCTACAGGATAAGATTCTTCTTTGGTTGCAGCCCAAGCTAGGTCTATGTCTTCTCTTACTGCTTTACGAATGTTGATGGAATCATATTCTGAAAGAATCTTTTCGCTAAGCAAAAACTGTTCGTATTTGTAAATTGGGTCTTTCTTTTCCCATAGGCCAAACAATTCGTTGGGTACATATTTTGTGCCCGATGCCTCTTCGTGCCCTCGCATTCGAAATGTTATTGCTTCTATCAATACTGGCCTAGGATGGTGTCGCATTTTTTTTGCTACTCTTTGTATGGTTTCGTACACTTCTAAGACATTATTACCATCAATTTTAAAAGCCTCAATGCCATAGCCAGCCGCTTTGTCGCAAAATGTACTTATTTTAAATTGCTCTGAATTTGGAGTAGATAGGCCATATCCATTGTTTTCTACCAAATAAATAATGGGCAAATGCCATACTGCAGCAAGGTTTAGCGACTCATGAAAGTCACCTTCGCTAGCACCGCCATCGCCACTAAAGGCAACCACTATTTTGCCTGTATTGGCTAGTTTTTCTGCTAGTGCTATACCATCAGCAACTGCTAGCTGTGCCCCTAAGTGCGAAATCATGCCCACAATATGATGGGCCTTGCTACCGAAATGGAATGACCTATCTCTGCCTTTGGTAAACCCATTGGCTTTGCCTTGCAATTGGGCAAAAAGCTGTATCAATGGAATGTTGCGGGCTGTAAATACGCCTAGATTTCTGTGCAAGGGTAAAATATAATCTTCTGCCTCCAAGGCACATGCAACCCCAACGGCTATACCCTCTTGACCTATGCCACTAAACCACTTGCTTACCTCGCCCTGTCTCAATAATACCAGCATTTTTTCTTCTATCATTCTTGGCAGAAGGAGGGCTTTATAAAGGTGAAGCAGTAATTCGTGAGAATACTCTTTTTTATCAAAAATCATGATGCTGTGTGTTCCTACCAAATGAATAGGTAATGTAAATACCTACATTTGCAAAAGTAAATAAAATTGCTCTAATGCCATCAACAAACAAGCGTGTAGCAATTATAAAGGCTGCAAAAGTTTTTACCCATAGGATATTTTAAGGTTTATCATACTTACTTAGGCACAATTATTATTATGTAAAAAATAAATTTCAAGTAAGTGCAATGGCATTATGTTCATGATAAGAAGCCTCATTTTTTTATAGTATTCAACATTGGATAAAAGGTAATGTAAACACGTATATTTTTTGCGATTTTATAGCATAAGCCTAAAGCTATCTTTGTCAAATAAGATTTATGAAAGAAGAAATGTAACAATAGCAAGGTGACCAAATGAAGCAAACCAGTATATAGTTGCTGTGATTGCTAATTTTATCTTCATTATCCTGTATTTTGCAGAATATTACTTGGAACAGACGTTTGGATGTAATATAAAGTAAATGAATGTAGTAATGTTTCAAAAATATTGAATTAAATTTGAAACGGTTACTTCTAATTTGTATGAATTAACTTTGTAGCAAATCTCCAATCTATTTGGCAATACTAATTGTAAAAAAGCATGAAAAATATGTGGTTAAAAAAAATTGTTTTAGTTTCTAGTTTTTTACTCTTGTGGGCAAATTCAAGTTTACTTGCACAGGTAGATACATTGTTTTGGTTTGCAGTACCAAATGTTTGTAATAATCATGCGAGTGGCGATGATGTTCAAGAATTACGTTTGGCTTCATTCAATACTACAGATGTTACTGTTACAATAGATATTCCTGCAAATCCATCATTTGCACCTAGGGTGCGAACTATTCCTGCTGGTGGATTAATAACAGAAGTGTTTAATAAATCAGATGTAGAAATTCCTTCCAATAATACCCCATCAAATACAGGTTTAAGAGTGCGAGCTACTCAAATGATTACCGCTTATTACGAGATAGGTAGAGGAACAGACAATACAGATATTTTTAGTTTAAAGGGTACAAATGCCTTAGGGAGGAAGTTTTACACCGTTTTTCAAACAGACTACGATATTGATTCTCGCTTTTATCCCGAAGCACAAAGTAGTGTAAATATAGTTGCTTTAGAGAACAATACAGTAGTAACGATAGTGCTTCCTTCAGGAAAACAAGCAGCTGGTTGGGGAGCTACCGAAACTACTAGAACCATTACCTTGCAGCGTGGGCAAACTTATTCCTTTGCCTCAAATTCGGCTTCAGGTGCAAATAGGCTTACAGGTACTTTAATAACTTCGACGAGACAAATTGCAGTTACCACCTCAGACGATTCGGTTTTTATGAGTGGTTCAGCAGATTTGGCAGGAGATCAATTAGTGCCATTTGAAGTAGTAGGTACTGAGTACTTAATTCCACCAGGGCTTTTGGAAAGTAACATTGGTGACAATACTGCTTATATTGTAGCTACGGAAGATAATACCGCTATTGAAGTTAACAATAGCTTTATAGTAAATCTTTCTGCTGGGCAATCTTATGGGTATAAAATGCCAGATAGGCCTAGTACCGAAGCCAGGTTCTTAAGTGCAACAAAACCAGTTTATGTATTGTATTTATCTGGGTTTGGAACAGAAGTAGGAAGCCCTTTATTGCCTACCATAAAATGTACTGGCTCTAATAGGGTGGGATTTGTAAGATCAACTGATAAGCCGTTTTATTTAACAATCTTAGCTCAGGATGAAGCCATTGGCAATTTTACAATAGAAGGTGGAGGAGCCAGTCAAGCAATGCTAAATGATGCCAACAACTACGTAAGCAATGCTTCTTTCCCTGGCTGGAAGGTTTTGCAAAAAGAATTTTCTAGTATACCTGTCAATACGGCTATTACAATTCAAAATTCCAGAGCTTATTTTCACTTAGGTATCATCAATGGAACTGATTTCTCATCTGCCTCTTTTGGATATTTCTCTGACTATGGTAAAATACAAACAGCCCTTCCTCCACGACTTAGTGCTTGCCCAAATACTACCTTAGTTTTAGACCCCAAATTATTCGGCACTTTTAATTCTAAAATATGGAAACGAAATGGCAATGTGTTTTCTGGAGGAACTATTGATGGCAATACTGGTAAGCTAACCTTTTTAGTCCCATTTCCTACAAACCCTGGTGTTCCAGACCAATATACTCTAGAACTGAAAGACAATAGAGCTTGCCAGTTTGAAGACACCGTTCGCCTAACTGTATTTGCACAACCCGATATTGCATTAAACACCGAAGGCAATAGAAATGTATGCTCTAACGACCCAAATGCCTTTATTATAGCCAATCAGATTCTGGGAAATATTACCAATTACAGATGGAAGTATTTTGCAAATGCTGCTGCACCCGCTACCAATCCTGGTAATCCTTTCCCCAGCAGTTCAGCAACACAACATTTACCCAAAGTAGGTGGTATTTATAGGGTGATAGGGACAGACAACAATACCTGTAAAGATTCTGCACAAGTAAATATTACTTTCAACACCGCAAAATTGGTAAATATTACCGATCAAATTCCTGTGGTATGTAACAATATTGGCTTTACTTTAAATATTATTAATAATCCTACTTACAATGGATTCAAAGATTTTGTGTGGAGAAAAGACAACGTAGTCATCAATGGAGCAACAAATTCTAGTTTTGCACCCACTTCAAACGGAAATTACACGCTTACTGTAAAAGACGAATTTGATTGTACTTCTTCTGATGGTAATAACATCTCTTTCGTGTCGCCAGTTACCTTTGATTTGGGCGATAAACCTACCATTTGTTCTGCAGAAAACTTTAATATCAATGTTGTTTTACAGCCTGCAAATTCAAGTATCAATTCTTTAGTTTGGTTTAAAGATAATGTTCAATTTCTATCAGGCGTTGGCAACAAAACTTATAAACCAACAGCAGCCGGGGTTTACAGAGTTAATATTGTTGACAACAACAATTGTCCATTCAACGATGCTATCAATATTAATAAATTTTCTACCACTGTACCTGTAGTGCTGAATACCCCAGCAAGTCCATTTTGTTCTAATGCAACAGATGTACTAAGTCATGCTACGCCAGCGGTAACACCTAATTTTAAAACGTACCAATGGCAGAGAGATGGTGCAGACATAGCCAATGCAAACCAAAGCACCTATAGACCAACGCAACCTGGTACTTATAGATTAAAAGTAACAGACAATAACGATTGCCCAAGTGAAGATGCAAAAACAATCAATTGGCAAGTTGCTCAAACGTTTGATTTGGGAAGCGACCAAGATGTAATATGCACCAACGGCAACTTTAACATTACGGTCAATGGTAACTTTAGCAGCTTGGTTTGGAAATTCAACACCGCAATATTTACGCCTACCAGTGGCAATGGCGGTAAAACACATAAACCAATATTAGGTCAAAATGGTACGTATGAAGTATCGGGCAAAGATGCCAATGGTTGCAATGCTTCCGATGCTGTAGCAATAGGTAAAGTAGTAGATTCTACAAAACTATCACTTACTCAACCACCCAACAACGTATGCTCTAATGCAGGATTTAAAATAGATGTATCGCCCAATAACCTGCCTACTTACAATTGGTTCTTTAACTCTGGCTCTGCACCAGCACCTAATACAGGTGCAAGTTATACCCCTAGAGCAACTGGTACATATAGGGTCGTAGCTATCGATGCCAATACTTGTGTTACTTCTGAAAAAGTAACAGTAAATTTTGTTGATACACTCGCACTAAACTTAAATACACCGCCTAATGTGTTTTGTGCAAACAATACTACTTATAGGATTACGCCAAGCGGTGGAAGTTTCTCTTCATATATATTCAAAAGGAATAATCAAATCATCAATCCTATTTCAGGACCAGGGGTAAGTCATAAACCAACTCAGAGTGGTATTTATCTGGTAGAGGGCACTGATAGTAGGGGTTGTGTTTCAAGAAGAAATGTAACAATAAACTATCAAGATACGGCAAACTTCCAGTTGCCACAGTTGCCCACCGTTATTTGCGACAATGCCAATGGAAACAATACCACAACTATTATAGATGCTACTGGCCCTTTTACCACTTATCAATGGTTTTTGAACAATGTACAATTTACACCCAATGTATCTAATAGCAGGCACCGCCCTACTGCAAGAGGAAATTACAAAGTAATAGTAACCGATGCCAACACTTGCACCGCAAGTGATGTGGTTACTGCAAATTACTTCTTGCCCCTTGTTATGAAATTGACACCTAGCCCAGCAGGAAATATTGCTTGCTGGAACACCAACTATACCTTGACGCCAACTGCTGGGTTTACTACATACCAATGGAGTGTATCGGCAACATCGCCTGCATTGACCATACCTACCAATACATTTGCTTACAAACCAACGCAAAGTGGTAAATACAAAGTAATAGGTACTGACCCCAATACTTGCAAATCGGCAGATAGTATTACCATAACTTATGTGCAAGATTTTAAATTAGATTTGGGAGGGGTGAAAGCTGCTTGTACTGATGTTAGTTTTACCATTGACGCTACTAAGCCAAATATTGTTAGATATGATTGGTCTAATAATGCATCTGCTACCAATCCTCCGATTTCAAAATCAACTTTTGATGTAACAGGACCAGGAAAATATGCTGTAAAATTAACTGATTTAAATGGTTGCATAGATCAAGATACATTGGATTTTCAAAGGGTGGATAAATTACCACTTGAATTAGGTAATGATAGGATTGCTTGCAGTTATCAAGGATTTGCTGTTGATGCTACTCCTAACTACAAAACATACGAATGGACTAATACTGCGGGCGTGGCAAATCCAGATATTTCTACTTCTAAATTTACTATAACTGCTACTGGAAAATATTCAGTAAAAGTAACAGATGTTACGGGCTTGTGCACAGCTACTGATGAAGTGAGTATTACTTACGTACCTGACTTAGGTTTTCAACTAAATAATAATTTTGCGGATACAATCTGTTTTAACGATTTATATCCTTCTCGCTATATTTTGGCCAAAGACAGCATAAAATTTACCAATATTCCCTACACATGGTCTTGGGATGTTCCAAATGGAGAACCAAAACCTCTTAATGTAGTGAAACATCAACCTGGGACTAGCGGTAGGTATATTGTAACTGTTACCGACAAATCTAACAACTGTTTTGATAGCGATACTGTGAATGTTGATTTCTCAAGACTGTTGGCTAATTTCGATTTAGGAAAACCGAACGACACGGTATGCTACAATGTGAGAGATTCTATTACCTCGACGCTGATTGAATATAGAAACACCACCCAATATACTTGGGCCTGGAAGGTTGAAAATGGAGCTGTAAATCCTGGCACTAAAACGGTAGCTTATCCCGACCGTACTGGAAAGTACTTGGCTACCTTGACCGATAGGTATAAATGTAAAGCCTCTGATTCGGTATTTGTTCAGTTTTCAGATTCTTTGATTGATTTTGACCTAGGCAATCCCGATTTAAAAATATGTATTGCAACAGTGGGAGATCAAAAAATAATAGAAGCAACAAATAGAAAATATGACAATACTACAAATTACAATTGGTTATGGACAGTACCCACAGACCAAGTAAAGCCAGGCAATGTGAGTAAAGTAACGCCTATCAAAAGTGGTAATTACTCGGTGCTGATTACTGATAAATGGGGATGCAAGAATACAGATTCTAAGAACATAGATTATTTCAATGACTTATTCGGGTTCAAAATAAAAACTCCGAAAGATACCATTTGCTTTAACGATCTACTTGTAAACCTTACTGCAAAGGCCACAGACCGCAAATTTGATAATTTGGCTATTTACAAATGGACTTGGACTGTGCCTACAAATTCTAAAATAACAAGATTAGATTCTAATGCAGTTGTAACTGACACTAGTGGCCGTTATATCGCATTGATAGAAAATAAAGAGAATAAATGTATTAATGCAGACACTATTAAAATTTTATTTTCAGATTCCTTAAAAGCACTTGTATTTACTGACCCATTTGATACAATATGCTTCAATTCTGATATAGCTAGAAAAACAATAGAAGCAAAGGATAAAAAATACAATGACTTAAAGTACTATACTTGGTCTTGGGCTTTGCCTGACAATAGTAATCCTGGCAACGTATCGGTAATAAAACCCGATAGTTCTGGGGTTTATACTGCGAAAGTAAAAGATATTTATGGTTGCGAAGCTTCTGCTAATGCTATTATCAAGTACAGCAATGATTTGTTTGGTTTTGACCTAGGCCCAGCCAAAGACACTATTTGTTTCAATGCCAAGGTAACACTTACCGATACAGCTTATGCTAAAGCTCAATATACTTGGCAATGGACTGTAAAACCTAGAACTAATATTACAGTTTTAAATGAAAATAAAATTGAACCAGATAGTTCAGGTCTATACATTGCCGTAGTGAAAAACACTTTTGAATGTTTCAATTCTGATTCTGTAGATGTGATATTTTCAGATTCTTTGTTGGCATTTGCCCTTGCCAAACCATCAGATACCATTTGTTATAATGCCGATAGTTTGAAGAAAGTGGTTACCACTAAAGTTCTGAAATATAAAAATCTGAACGAATATACTTGGGACTGGTCGATAGTGCCAGCTGGATTTGTAAATCCAGGAAATCAAAATTATGTGATTCCCACAAAAAGTGGTCAATATGAAGCCCTAGTTCAGGATCGTTGGAAATGTAAAGCTCGTTCTTCTACTGTAGTGAACTTCTCAAACGATTTGTTTGGATTCGATTTGGGCAAACCAGCAGATACCGTTTGTTTTAATTTGCCCAAAACCATTACATCGACCTTGGATACATTTAAAACCAATTTCTATACATGGGATTGGATAGAAGTGCCGGCAAGTGCTGTGGCACCTAACGGAGCCAAAGCATACCAGCCCAAAGTGAGTGGTAAGTACACGGTGAAAATAACTAATAGAGAAAAATGCGACAATAAAGACAGTGTAGATATCACCTTCTCTGACGCCTTGGCTGGGTTTAGTTTAGGCAATAAAGAAGATACCGTTTGCAGCAACCGACCCGCAGATTCTTTACAGGCGACTAGTTCTATTTATAATGACTTGAATAAATTTAATTGGAAGTGGACAGTGCCTGACAATCAAATAAATGTTGGAAATTATTACAAAATATTCCCAAGATTCTCTGGCAATTATACTGCAATAATTACAGACCAATGGAAATGTGAAGTAAAGAAAACGAAAGCTGTTACTTATGGGCCTCCAGTAGTAATAGGCCTAGATAATGCAGATACTACCGCTTGCTCTTATGCCAACTATGTTATTAATGCTGGGTCTGGCTATGTAAAATATGTGTGGAATGTACCTAATCACACCGAATCTACATACCGCCCTTCAACTTCTGGCAAAAATAAATATATAGTAACTGTAACCGATGCATTGGGTTGTGTAGGTTCTGATAGTGTAAACGTAAATTATGTGCCAGACATTAACGCACAATTGCCTAATATTAAAGATATATGCGACTCCGATTCATTGCTAGAAGGTGGCATAATCACTGCTGCCTCAGGTTTTGATACGTACAAATGGATGAATAATCCAGTAGGTGGCAAAAATGATAGTACTTATCGACCCTCATTTCCAATATTTGTAGGTAATTCTATAGAAAAAAGAATAACAGTCGTGGTTAGTCTAGATATATGTACAGCCGAAGCCTTTACAGATGTAACCTTTGTAAAGAAAGACAACAAATATTTGGGTCCCGATACTACGGTATGTCTAGACAAGCCTGTGTTGTTAGATGCAGGTCCTAACTTCTATTCTTATGTTTGGAAATCGACTGGTACAGGAGATTCTGTGCTAAGTGAGAAGCAGGCTATAATAGTAACTCGTCCAGATTTTTATTATGTAGATTTGGTAAGCCAATGCGGAAGTCTTCGCCCCAGTAGAGATATCACTAATTTTGATACTATTCAATACGATTTTACTCCAAATTCTGAATTGTGTGTAGGTGAAAAGATGGATATTCAAAACTTGACAGAAAATAAGAAACAATATCACTATACTTGGTATGAAAAGAATTCACTTACTTACATACCTGATACTACATATAAGATTAATATAGAGCGAGGAGGCAACTATCAAGTGATTGTGAGAGATATCAATAAGTGTATCATGCTAGATAGCATACAAGTTACCATGACCGAAGATTGTTTTACGATACCCAATTTATTTACACCCAATGGTGATGAAGAAAATCAAACCTTTAAGATATTAGGAATTTATAAAGGTGAATGGGAACTGGAAGTATATAACCGTTGGGGAGATAGGGTTTATTATAACACCAAATATGATAATCTTTGGGCAGGTGAAAATGTTAGTACTGGAGTTTACTATTACGAATTGAGAAATGCTAAAAAAGATAAAAAATATAAAGGTTGGGTGCAAATAGCCAAGTAGCAATTATAGGATTTGAACATAAAAAAAGGAACATTTGAAAATCACAAGTGTTCCTTTTTTCATGACTTTTTTGAGAACTTTATTCAAACATCAGCTCATTGTAGGCATTGCCCAATTCTTTTAGTGCATGTAAGGCTTTCTGTGCGGTGCATTCTATTATTCCTTTTTCATAAATAGCCATTGCCGCATCACGGTTACCTAGTTGCTCATGTAGTTTGCCCAAATGGTAATAGGTCGCAGTATATTTGGGCTGTTTTTGAACCAAGAGCGTAAATAATTCTAAGGCTTTTTGCACGTCTGTTTTTTGATATTCGGTAGCCAGTGCATAAATATTAAATGCATCGTTAGGGTTGGCTTCGTAGTCTTGTTGCAGTTGAGCGAGTAAGGCAGAGGTCATCTTTTATAAATTGTAATCGGTGAATTGAATCTTACAAAGGATTTATTTTGCAAATGAAGTAATGTCTTTGGCTTCAATAAAAATTCTTTTCACCTCAGGAAATTTAAGCCGTATGGCAGACTCTAGTCTATTGATAGACTCTGCTACTTCAGCAGCGGTCAAAGAATCTTTAAAGTGAATGCCCAAGGCAAGTAAAATATCTGATGGCCCCATGTGCATACTCAATGGGGTACGCACCTTATCTACTGCAGGGTCTTCATTGCAAACAGCCAGTACATCGTTTAATAATGGTGCATCTGCACTTTCACCTATTAGTAAACCTTTGCTTTCGTACGCCAGCATAATAGAAGTAACTGTTAATATTACCCCTATAATAATAGATGCAAAACCATCAATACGTGGGTCTTGGTAAAGATGCCCAAGGTACACTCCTAAAAATGCGACAATTAAACCTAAGATATCTGCCGTATCTTCAAACAATATGGCAAAAGTAGATGGGTCTTTGCTGTTGTGAATGGCTTTCCACAAACTTTTTTCTTTTTTTGTTTTGTTAAATTCGTTGAATGCAATGACCCAAGACGCACCATTAAATACAATGGCTGCACCTAATACTGCATAGTTCCAAATAGGGTCTTCTAATTGTTCTGGATGTTGAATGTGTGTAATGCCTTCGTAAATAGCCATTCCTCCACCTATTGCGAACAAGGATATAGCCACTACCAACGTCCAAAAGTAAATTTCCATTCCATGACCAAAAGGATGCTTGTCGGATGCAGGCAACTGACTACGTTTATGACCATAAAGCAATAACATTACATTGATACTATCTACAACAGAGTGTATGCCTTCTGAAATCATGGCCGAGCTACCAGTAATGGCGGCTGCTATAAACTTTACTATTGCCACCAAAATATTGGCAGCCAATGCCCCAATGATGGATAAACTAGAACCTGAATTGTTACTCACGTGTGAAAAAAGTTTTAGGGTGAAAAA